>NZ_JANHZQ010000126.1:0-1030 GCF_041414725.1 Alteromonas sp. DY56-G5
TTCATTTCCTCATCGAACGCATCCAGATAGATGTTCGCTATGAGCGGGCTTATTACCCCGCCTTGCGGACTGCCTGTTTCTGTCTGCTGCCAATGTCCATCTACCATCACCCCACTTTGTAAGAACTGAGCAATGAGACTCAGCACGCTACCATCACGAACCCGTCTTTTAATACTCTTAATGATAAGCGTATGGTCCAGCTTATCGAAGCACTTCGACAGGTCCATGTCCACCACGTGTCGCCGTCCGTATCGACGGATGAACATCGTGGCTTTATTGATGGCATCGTGACAGCTCCGCTTCGGTCTATAACCAAAGCTTGATGGATGGAACTGCTCTTCGAAGATGGGGGTAAGGAGGTCATTCAAGCATTGTTGAACCACTCTATCCCTGACTGTTGGGATACCCAATAGACGCTCACCGCCCCCGTCTTTCGGGATAATGACCCGCCTTACCGGTTGCGGTTGGTAGCGTTTGGTTTTGAGTTCAAGAAGAAGCTGCGATAGTTCATTATCCAGATTTGAGGCAAACGCGCTCAGGCTCTGCCCATCTATTCCGGCCGCACCTTTCGCTTTGAATACCTTTTTAAACCCTTTGAACAGCCTCGCTTTATTAAGCAGGTGACCGTACAAACTATAATAAACCCGCATACTTCCTCTCGAAGATAGTGTGCTGTGTGGGGGCCGATACTTTCTCTTCGCGTTGGTCTATTTCACATGGTGGTAGAGCGTGCTAGCCCAATGGCAATCTACTCAACGTTCCCACATTACTCCCATGTACCGTTTCGTAGCCAGTCCGTCGCTTCCGCGACAAACCAAGTACGAAGACGTCGATTGCGAGTCGATTCGTGTACCACTGAAAAAAAAACATCTGCTCATCACAGACTGACTATGTACTTCCGCCCTTCGCCATCCCTATCAGCTTTTGGCTAATAGTGACGCCATCAAACACAATGCTGATGGTCAGCTCGGTTTTACCCTCCACACCATTACTGGCTTTCACAGGCCGAACTTTACTCACTACTACGGCT
>NZ_JANHZQ010000127.1:0-1027 GCF_041414725.1 Alteromonas sp. DY56-G5
AACGATGGAATGGTCTCCCCCCTCAAACGGCATCGCAATGTGCCAAACTTGGAATTGAACAATCAAGTTAACAAGGTGAGGAGACCAAAATGAATATTACAACGATTGGGCTGGATTTAGCAAAAAGTGTGAGTCATGTGGTGTGCTGTAATCAGGCAGGCAAGATTGTGCGAAAAAAAATGTTGAGACGAACTCAGATACTGCATTTTTTTAGTGAGCTATCACCCTGTTTGGTGGGAGTTGAGTCATGTGCCAGTGCGCACTATTGGGCGAGAGAAATAGCGAAGTATGGGCATCAGGTAAAACAAATCGCACCACAGCATGTAAAAGCGTATGTGCGGGGTAATAAGACGGACTTTAATGATGCGCTGGCGATAGCAGAAGCAGTAGTGCGCCCCGAGATGCGGTTTGTGCAAACGAAAACGCAAACCCAACAAGATATTCAGGCATTACACGTGATGCGTAAGAAATGTGAGCGGGATAGAACGGCCAACAGTAATGAAATACGGGGATTGCTCAATGAGTACGGAATAATTCTTCCGGTGGGCATAAGTCATGTCTATAAATCACTGCCTGAATTATTTGACCGGCAGGTTGAGAATGGTTTGAGTGAATTATTCAAAGAACTGTTAGAGCGACACTATCAAAAACTTGTAGAGCTGGATGAGCACCTGGACTGGTATACAAAGAAAATTAAACAACTAAGCCAACACGAAGCTTGTAGACGGCTACAAAGTATTCCCGGAGTTGGTCCAATTATAGCCAGTGCGCTTTATCAACATATCGGCAATGGCAGTGAGTTTAAGAATGGTCGGGCAGTTTCAGCATCACTGGGGCTGGTACCCAAACAACATAGCTCAGGGGGCAAGCATAATTTACAAGGGATTAGTAAGCGTGGAGATAGCTATCTAAGAACCTTACTCATTCATGGTGCCAGGGCTGTCATGCGAGTGAGTAAACATAAAGAGACGCCATTGTCTCAATGGATAAAGCGAATAGAGCAAACGCGGGGGAGAAACAAAGCCGC
>NZ_JANHZQ010000128.1:0-973 GCF_041414725.1 Alteromonas sp. DY56-G5
CCCACTATGTCAACCTTGTTGTCCAGTTGGCAATTTCGCCATTAGTTAATAAACAGTGGGCGGCATAGGTTCATGTATGCCACGTTATTCTGAAGAGCGTAAAGCTGCAACGCTCAAAAAATTATTACCGCCACAGAGTCGTTCTGTAAATTCTGTGGCTGATGAGGATGGGATCAGTCCGCAAACCTTGTATCATTGGTTAAAACAATGTCGTGAGCAAGGAGTTGCAGTGCCCGGACATCAAAAACAGGCTGACCAATGGTCCGCTGAAGACAAGTTAGCCATCGTTATCGAAACCGCCGGCTTATCGGAAGCCGAACTGTCGGCTTATTGCCGTGAAAAAGGGTTATTTACCGAGCAGGTCAAACAGTGGCGTACCGATTGCCTGCAGGGCTTTGGCCGCACTGCTGACAGTGAGCGCCAGGTAAAACAAGAGCGTAAAAAAACGACCAAAGAAATCAAAAAGCTTAAAGCCGAGGTTCGCCGCAAAGATAAAGCGTTGGCCGAGACCAGTGCCCTGTTGGTGCTTTCAAAAAAGCTCGAAGCCTTATACGGGGACGAACCGGACAACGAGGACGACTAACGCCGCAAAGCGAGCGTATAAGGCTACTCGATTACTTTAACGAAGCGGTTAATAACGGCGCATCCCGCCATCAGGCAGCGCATGTTATGTGCATAAGCCAACGCACGTTAAAGCGCTGGGCTAACAATCCGACGCCGGATAAACGGCCCACAACAGCGCCGGTTAAACAACCGCGGCAGTTGAGCGAAGACGAAGAGCAGCGCATCCTGATGGTCTGTAATTTACCGCAGTATGCGGATTTACCGGCCTCACAAATCGTGCCGTTACTGGCCGATAAAGGCGTTTATATTGGCTCTGAATCAACGATTTACCGGGTGCTGAAAAAGCACCGGCAATTAACACACCGGGGCAAAGCAAAACCCCGGAATAAGCATCCGTTGCCGACCAGTT
>NZ_JANHZQ010000129.1:0-857 GCF_041414725.1 Alteromonas sp. DY56-G5
TCACGAGTCCCCATGACCATCAAAGACGCCAGGCAGCACGTAAGCAACGTGACGGAAGCCAGTCTCACTGCCATGGGTAACGGTTACCACGGTTGTTGGGTGGATGCAGACTATGCCGGAGTGAAACAGAAATGGTTGATTCTGCGCAGTGAGCAGGCGACTAAACGGGAGCAGCAGACGCTGGCCCGCAATTTACTTAAAAGCAGTGAAAAAGAGCACAAGCAATTTATTAAATTGTGTAAGCAACGCTTTGCCTGCCAGACCGATGCCGAGACGGCAATGAAAGTCTTTAGCAAGACGTTAAAAACAACCCGCATCAGTGAGTTTGACTGTATAGCCCACCCCGTGTTCTTAGGTAAAGGTCGCCCCAAAAAAGGACAACAGCCAGCATACTATGAATACCAACTCGATGGGCTGATAGCCACCTGTTTGGATAAAGTTGGAATAGCTCAGGCGCAAACTGGGATGTTTATCCTCGCAACCAATGATTGTAGCGGGGAACTCAGTATGCAGACATTGTTAGATACCTACAAATCCCAGCAACATGTTGAGCGGGGATTTCGTTTTCTCAAAAGTCCGGAATTCCTGACATCCTCACTGTTTCTAAAGAAACCGGAAAGGATTGAAGCGCTGCTCATGGTGATGACGTGCAGTCTGATGATATACGCCGCCCTTGAACACCGGATCCGAACGTCATTAAAAGAAAGACAACAATACTTCCCTGACATGAAAAAGAAACCGTCCCAGAAGCCAACGGCACGATGGGTATTTCTGTGTTTTAGTGGGATCCACGAAGTCAGTATTGGTGACTCTCCCCCCGTAATCACAGACAAACAGGAGCGCCAGCAGGTGATCAT
>NZ_JANHZQ010000012.1:0-125000 GCF_041414725.1 Alteromonas sp. DY56-G5
AATTGGGGTCAGAGTACTTTATTACTTTAAACATCAGAACATAGTCATTCCCTTACCCCCCAGTGCCGCTAAATCAGTGAAATGTACTCTGACCCCAATATTAAAATGTGTTTCTCTGCGACTGCTCTTTTTACCTACTTCTAGTCACTGTGAAAGTTTCATTTATCGAATAGTTTAAGGCGCACAAACTCCGATACAGACCTTCAGTCTTTTCACTCAGGAGTAAAGGGGTCAGAGTACTTTTTGGCTCTCACTTTCGTTAAAAAAGAAATGTACTCTGACCCCATTATTGTGGGCTGCCTAAATAATCCGGGCTCTTTAACTCTCTAGGATATGTAACAGGCAGTTTGAAAATACGGTAGATAGGTACAGACTATAGCTTAGGTGCAAGCGTTGGAAATACGAATGTAGGGTCAGTGTACTTTAAAGCGTTATCTTTTAAAAAGTACTCTGACCCCACTATTTGCTGGGATTATGCTTCGGTTTGTAGGGCTTGCTTCTTCAGTGTTTCTATCATGTATTCGCGCATTTTAAACTTCTGAAGCTTCCCTGTTACCGTCATGGGGTACTCTTTCACTACGCTGATGTATTTGGGTACTTTAAAGTAGGCTAGTTTGGATTTCAGGTAGTCGCGTATCTGATCTTCGTCTATATGTCGATTTTCCTTTGCCTTAATCCATAGGCATACTTGCTCGCCATATTTGTTGTCAGGAATACCAAAGACAGCGGCGTCTGATACATCCGCATGTTGATACAAGACTTCTTCAATTTCTCTTGGATAAATATTTTCGCCACCGCGAATAATCATGTCCTTTATTCTACCAACAATAGTGACATAGCCTTCTTCGTCCATTTCTCCAAGATCTCCAGAATGGAGCCAACCTTCATCGTCTATGGTGGCTTTGGTCTTAACCTCATCACCCCAATAACCTTTCATTACACAGTAGCCTCTCGCGCAAATCTCACCCGGTTCTCCAATAGGCACCGTATTGCCTTGGGGATCTATGATCTTCACTTCTGTATGGGGCATAGCGCGCCCTACAGTTTTGACCTGCTTTTCAAATGGCGAGTCAATGTCAGTAATATGATTGATAGGGCTACACTCTGTCTGACCATAACCTATGACGACTTCTGTCATATGAAATTCACTATGGACCTTTCGCATGAGCTCTTCTGGACAGGTACTACCTGCCATGACACCTGTCCTTAGTGTTGATAGATCAAAGCTCTTGAAGTTGGATAGTTCGAGCTCGGCAATAAACATGGTTGGTACGCCATGTAATCCCGTGCACTTTTCTTCTTCTACCGTGCGAAGCGTTGTCTCAGGGTCGAATGACTCCCCGGGGAATACTGCGCATGCACCTGATGCTAAGCAAACTAAGTTGCCCAATACCATTCCAAAGCAGTGATAAAGCGGTACGGGAATACAAAGTTTGTCTTTGTGTGTGAACCTCATTGCTTGTGATACTAATAACCCATTATTTAGAATGTTTCGGTGCGTTAACGTTGCGCCTTTCGGATTTCCCGTGGTGCCAGAGGTAAACTGAATATTGATGTTATCATCCGCGCTAAGGTTCGATTCAACGGCCTCCAACTGAGACTCGAGCGCTTCCGTTGGTTCTATTTGCAATGCAGAAAAAGCCTGTAATCCTTCTACAGGCTTATCGCCAATAGTGTATACATATTTAAGTGAAGGCAACTTAGCAAGCGTTAGAGGACGCTTTGGTGTGTTCTTATCTTGGCTGTCTATTTCTGGCGCAAGCTCTTTCAACATGGCGACGTAATTTGACTGCTTGAACGACTGCGCCATGACTAAGTATTTTACGGCAACGTTATTAATGGCAAACGCTAATTCATCAGGACGATAAGCAGGGTTCAGGCATACCATGATCGCCCCGATTCGCGCAGTGGCCATCTGTACGATCGACCATTCGATATTGTTCGGAGACCATATGCCCACACGGTCGCCAGGTTCTACACCGTTTGCAAGTAAGCCGCAAGCAACACGTTCTACTTCATACCAATACTGCTGATAGGTCCAGCTAACGTCTTGATGTTTTACAATAATCGCTGGGTTATCGCCATAATTGTCGACAACATTTTTGAAATACTGACCGATAGTGAGCGACGTCAGCTCAGCGTCATCAGAGCCAGTAAACTCACTTTTCTGAAGAGGGAGTAGTGAGTTCGGTGTAAATTTTGATTCCATCATATCTTGCCTCCATGCGCGTACGCATCTGATTTATATATAAATAATAGAGTTGGCTGTTTCGGCTTTTGGTTCCAAATAACCAATGGCAACAATTGCAGTAAATGCTGAATACGCAACGAATAAAACAAATAATTCAATCTTTATTAACAATATTGTTGCAAACGGGTTTTGTCGACAAGATGTTAGTCGTATATGGGGTTATTCAACGATGAATTTGTGTGATTCGTCGTACACGCTGAAAGGAGAGTAATAACTAAAAGTGACAATGTATTTGATGTCTAAAGAAAATTGTCTCGACTTTAATGAAACAAAAAAGCCTCCGACGAAGGAGGCTTCCTAAAAATTTTTACTTTACGAAAGGTGAGTGTCTATTCAGACTCAATACCTTCGAAGTAGGCACGATATTCCATACGGGTAACGTAAGAATCGCCATTTTCGTCCATCATCTCAAAGTCACCTTCGACATGTGCAACCTTTAACTCCTCGGCTGTAAGCTTACCGTCGCTGTCTACATCGATTTCAGTAAACTTATTGTCGGCTGTGGCTGACATTTCAGTACGAAGCTCCTTATTCTTCTCTGATATCATTTCACCGTCTGCTTTAGAGAATAATTCAGGGTTGCCCTTTTCCGAGAGTAGAGCGTCATTGGTGCCTTCAGTTTTCACCTGAGTAATGATGTCGTCGCTAAACATTGATGGTTTTTCATCAACAAACTTGTTGAATTCAACACGGCTAATCATGCTGTCACCATCGGTATCCATTTTTGCGAGAAGCTTACTGTCAATAACGCCAGAAGACTCTGAACCGACGATATAGCCGTTTCCATCCTTATCCATTGCGTTAAATCCCATCGAGATCTTCTCTTCGTGGTGGCCTGCTACTGCTGAAGCAGATAGTGTTGCAGCAATAACAGCACTGGTAATCATACTTAGTTTTGTGATCTTCATAATCAAATTCCTTCTGGCTTTTACAGTGAACTCGGGCGTTCAATTGCCCTAACCACTAGGTCCACAGACCTCAACATAGGTGCAGATTGGAAGTAAGTTTCAATCTGACACCGCTAATGACTTACGTAATTCATTATTCATTGAATGTGCCAAATGCATAACTAACTGATTTAGTGAGGTAATAAAAATTTAAGGCGAGGTTTTCAATGTTATTGCTATGTTAAATTGTCGCAGTGTTTGCAAGATCTTCATACGTCAAACTTAAGCTGTTCTCAGATATAGATAGAACCCCATTAATGAGATTAAAACAGCGAGAGTTGATCGTTCGCTATTGTCTCAAAATTCAGGCCAATAAGAGGCAAGATACTATCGGCAATGGGTTGAATTTGTTTTTCAATATAGTGGTCATATTGAAGGGGGGCCGTGGCGGTTTCTGCGGTTTGAGGGCCCTGTACTGTAATGACATAGGCAATGGTAGTATTAAACTGATAGCGAAGTGGCAACCCCTGTTCTTTATAGTACTCGTCCGCTAATCGCGCTGCCTTTACGTGGGGAGGCAGCGACTTGGTATACGACGACAAAGGCTTTCGCAGCCGCTTTTTATAGACCAAAGCGTGATCCATTTCACCGGACTTTATCGCTGCCATCGTGCTATTTATGTAGTCTTCAACAGGCTTTCCAGTAAACACTTTTTTGTACAGCTCGTACTGGAAGGTTTTAGCTAATACCGTCCAATCAGAGCGGACATTTTCTAAGCCTTTAAAGACAAGTTCACTGCCCTTCATTCCTGCGTAACGTTTTTTGCTGCCTTCGGAAGAGCCTCGGATCGTCGGCATAAAAAACGTAGAAAAGTGAGATTCAAACTCAATTTCTAAGTGGCAATCAATGTCGAACTCACTTTTTAGTAACTCAGTCCACTTTCGATTAATAATGCTAGCGAGCTCAAGCCCAGTTTCTGACGGCGAACCCAGTGCATCATTCCCTTCTACATGAACAAATGTTGAGTCGGTATCACCGTAAATAACCGTATAGCCTAGTTCTTCAATCCAACCCGCAGTGGTTTGCATGATCTCGTGACCCCTTAATGTGATTGAGCTAGCCAGGCGAGGATCGTAGAAGGGGCAGCCGCCACTACCAAGCACACCATAGAAGGAGTTCATTAATATTTTGATGGCCTGAGAGCGCGGTGCGTCTTTCTGTTTTTTGGCTTCGTCGCGCTGAAGCCATAGGTTTTCAATGATGGAAGGTAGAAAATGAGATTCGCGGCTAAATACTGCGCCTTTAAAACCTTCTATCGCCGTGTCAGGAGACTTAAGCCCTTCTGCAAGTCCTAACGGGTCGATTTTAAATGTACGAATGATGGAAGGATATAGGCTCTTAAAATCGAGGACTAAAACGTCTTTATATAAACCTGGCTGGGAACGCATGACATAACCACCCGGACTAGCCAAGCCTCCATTTTCAGGTCTTACCCCCGCGACATAAGACTTGCGGTGAAGCTTAGGCAAGTACACATTTAAAAACGCGGCCACTGACCCTCCGGGGCGACTCATATCTAGGCCGGTAAGAATACTGCGCAGCGCCAGAAAATCGATAAATTGGGTTTTATCCTGAATGCGATTGACCAGTTCCGTGTCTTTAAAGTTATAGTTAGCTAGTGCAACAGGGTCGCTATGATAAAGACGCTTTATCGCTTCAAGCTTGTCGGCAGCCTGAATAAGCTTATTTTCGCCAAGCAGTTCTTCAGATACGTGATCGAGCGAGAACGACTCGAATTGATAAGTCATTGTTTTTAGTGCTTCGATACCATCAATAACGCATCGTCCTGGCACATCAACGAGGGTTTGATCCTCCCACTGCCTTACAGAAGCCTCTCTGCCATGGCGGCCGATAGCATACTTTAGCGAGTTAGCCCTAGCGCGGCGTTCAAGTACCGCCATATCGAACTGTTTAACATTCCAGCCTAAAATGATATCTGGGTCGTGGGATGTAAGATATGAAAAAAATGCTTCAAGCAGTGCTTTTTCTGATTCAACGACAATGAGCTCGTACGCGCTGTCTTCTTGTCCTTGCAATGTTTGCCCAACAAAACGTGGCGGGCATAGAAGCAGCACAATGTTGAGTCCTTCACCGGCTAACGCAATGCTAAAGAGTTCTTCATGCTCATTGCATTCGATGTCTATGCTAAGTGATGTAAATGTGGTTCTGAATTGACAGGGTCTGATTTGCGCATTTTCTATAATGATCTGAGACGTATCGTCGAAATCTTGCGGAGCCAGAAATTCCACCGCACCATACACAAAGCGCTCCATTAAGTAGCGATCGGCAACGCGAATATCCGCTTCGTACAATATAATACTGCTTTCCTGCGCATGCTGGCGAAGCTGATGCATATGTGATTCGGTTGCGGTTTTTACCGTCGCAACAGGAACTTGTTCCAGCGTGTAAAACCCGTCATCTGAAATACTGATCTTTGCTGAAATACGCTCGGCGATTTTGCGTAAATCATTGGCGTGATCAACAGATACAAAGCAAGTGGGGTATTGGGGTGAAGAAATTAACCTAGCGGTGCTACTGGGCGTTTTTACCCATAGCTCAACATAAACCTTGCCTCGCCGGGTAAACGTACTTTTATTGAGTATGAACCCTTGTTGTATTGTTGAGGCTGACATGAATCTGATTTACTAACCGGCTTTGTTGACGTTAATTTCTTTAAATAGCCTCATGGGCGTGTACGTTTTATAAACTCGCATTACCATTATCTGTTCAATAACTGGGGCAAAGGTGCAATAAAAATGCGCTACCACTGTGCACGAGAAACGGCAGTAGGCTTAGTATAACGTTTGTTATCACCTACTCCTATAGATCTCTATTCGACAGATATGTTTGTTTTTGTAAGCAGCGCGAGTTAAAACGAAAACGTACAGTCTTTGTGCACGTTAGACCATGCACGATAGAAAAGGTGAGGGCGATATGGAATATCTATTCGATAAACAGGTAGAGCCGGGCGAGCTAATAGAAGTGGCCGATGGTGTTCTTTGGCTAACAATGCCGCTTCCATTTGAACTTGACCACATAAATTTGTACCTGATCCGCGGTGAAGGCGGTTGGGTGGTCATTGATACTGGCATAGGAACGTCCACCACCAAAGCGCTGTGGGAGCGTATATTCAAGCAATTAGACGGGCCAATAGTTGGTGTCATCGTTACGCACTTACATCCTGATCATGTAGGGTTAGCGGGCTGGATAGCCGACACGTATAACGTCCCCTTTTATATGTCTCAAATTGAGTACTTTACTGCCAGAGCGTTTGCGGCAGGAAGAAATGGCGCAACGAATGAGCGGGATGTGCAATATTACCAGCGAGCAGGTTTAGACGAATCCATGATCGCAAAGCTTACTTCTGGTGAAGGCAATGGCTACAGCAGCGTTGTTTCACCACTACCCATTAGCTACACCCGTCTAAAACATGGTATGACGCTGTCGCTTGGCGGTAATGAATGGCAGATCATCATTGGCCGCGGCCACTCTCCTGAGCATGCGTGCCTTTACAATAAGCAAAAAAATATTCTCATATCAGGCGATCATATTTTGCCGATTATCACGCCAAACATTGGCGCCTACTCAACAGAGCCTGATGCCAACACCTTAGACGACTACCTTTCTACGCTGCCGCAATTCAAGAATTTGCCCAAAGATGCGACAGTATTACCTGCTCACAAGCTACCCTTTATCGGCCTGCATGAGCGAGTAGATTCGCTTATTGCTCATCATCACGAGCACCTAAAAGCACTGTTAAATGCTTGCGAGCAACCTCAAACGGTCGTAGAGTTATTACCGGTTATGTTTAAGCGCAAGCTCTCTAGTCGCAACATGGTGTTTGCAGTAGCAGAGTGTTTGTCTCACCTTAATTACTTGCTTAATGAAGGAGTCATTTCGCGGACGTTAAACAGCAAGGGTGTGTATACATTTAAAGCCTGTGAAGTAAAAAAGCTTGCTTGTTAGTTCAGTCAGAGGACATACAAACAGAGTGAGGATTAACAACGTCCTACTCTGTACTGGGCTATCTGTTTTCTAGGCCGTTTGAGAGTTTTCCGTTTCGTTTTCTTTATTCTCTTCATTATCTTCACTGGACGGGGGCTGTGCTGCAGGCTGTTTCGGAATGGTGATCTCTACCACGGTTCCTTTTGCCTCTTTGCTGCTAATAGATATTTTACCTTGATGTTGTTCGATGGCGGTGTAAGCCACAGAAAGGCCCAGCCCTTGGCCTTGCCCTTCGGGCTTTGTAGTAAAGAAGGGTTCAAAGACTCGCTTTAGATGTTTCGTAGGAATACCGCAACCCGAGTCCAGTATTTTGATGGTCACCAACGTAGGTGAATCGAGCACAGTAAGTTTAATGAAGCCCCTATCTTCTATGGCCTGCGCTGCATTTATCATGACGTTCATTAGCGCCTGTTTCAGCGGCCCAGGGTTTCCCATTACCTCCACTTTCTCTAATTCACATTCAAATTTATATTGGGGCGTGCTGTACTGGGCGGAAATAAGCGTGATCAGCTGGTGACACACGGCGCAGATATCTACTATCTGCACACCTTCGGTAGTCTCCAGCGAAAAGTTCTTAAGGTTTTCGACGATGTCTTTTACGCGGGTAAGACCATCTGTCGATTCGGCAATTAGCTCAGTAATATCGTCCTTTAACAAGTCGTAGTGATTAGACTCAAACAGTGCGTCGACCTGCTCTTTAAGTTCGTCGGTGAAGTGTTCGAGTTGCTCCTGAACGCCATCACAGATCGCAATAAGGTGAGTTGCGTATTGCTCAAGTGTATTGAGGTTAGCGCTCACAAAACCAATAGGGTTATTAATTTCGTGGGCGATCCCCGCCGCTAGCTGACCAGTAGAAGCCATTTTCTCAGCCTGAATTAGCTGGCTCTGTGCGGTATCGAGTTTGCGAATTAACTTTTTTTGCGCTTCGTGTTCTTTCTTCAAAGCTTCAGAAAGCTTTTGCTGGGCTCTAAAATAGCTAGCTTGGGCGGTCACATCTTGCAGAAAAATACACGCCAATTTTTGCCCTGTGTTTTTGTCTTTAATGGGCAAGATTTCCATGTTTTGATACATCTGTGTTTCTTCACCCGTTATAGGGCGAGAGCTCTTAAACGGAAAGATGTGGGGGCGTTGTTCCCAGTAGCTAAAGCTAGGATGCTGCAGTACAAAAACTGACTTTAGTCTGCGTTTTAGAAACTTACCTTGTCCTTGAAATAACTCAACAACTGGCGTTTCTTTATAGCAGTCGCGCATATTGTGAGGAAGTCGATCTAAAAAGAAGTCGTTTAGATAAACAACCTTAAAGCTCTCATCGACTATACCAATTCCGACTGGTAATTTACCTACCAGTTGTTCAAACATTATGCGAGTAACTCATCCAATGTGTCTTTCATGCGTGCAAGAGATTCATCGTCTAAGCAGAAAACAACGCGCATGCTAAACGACGAGATCGCGATAATAAACTGCACTTCCATCACTAAGCTGTGCTGCCATTGCAACTCATCGAAGTTCGCTTTATCGGGCAAGAATAACGTGGGCATGTTCAAGTTAGTGGTAAGCTCCAACTGGTCGGAAAGACCAGCCAAACACGCACCTGCCAAAATGTTACAAAGCTCCAAGATAATCTCTTGAATGTCTTCTTTGCTTAATGGTTCATCGTAATCCATTAACGTTGCGACCTCACTCAATCCAGCTTGAGATAGCACAGACATCACTTCGCCGTGTACGTCGCCTAAAAAAGACTGACGGGTATAGAAAGCGTCTTCGGTTTCAAATAAGAGACTGTAAAGCTGGGTGGGAGTAACCGCTGAGATTTTTGGGATAGAAATATCAATTTTGGTTTCAATTAACTGCGCAAGAGAGTTAGCCGCTTGCCCCATGGAAATATTTAGGAGTTCTTGAAGGGCATCTCTTTGCTCTTCGTCTAGTGGTAGTACAATGCTCATAGATACCCCAACTCAAACAACGACATTGCTAATTCTTCTTTATCAAGCGGTTTGCGTAAAAAGCGCTTTGCCCCCAGAGACATGACAATTTTCTGTTTTTCTGGCTGAAAGTCAGCGCTAATCACAATTACATTTGGGGCGTCGGGCCTTTGGTGCAAGAATTCCAACACACCAACGCCGTCAACTTCTGGCATGGTTAGGTCTAAAAGTACCAATGCAAATTCACTTTCTGACAGCGCATTTATGGCTTCTTGCCCGTTTGTTGCTTCGGTGATGTCATACTCTAAATCTTGCGGAAGTGAGCGAATCACACTACGCCTCGACAACTTAGAATCATCAGCTACTAATACAGAAATTGACATTTACAGCCTCCTAGAGCGGCATTTAATGCGATGCCTTTTTAGTAAAGTATGTGCAACTTTAGCGTTACTGCAACAATACCGTAAAAATTTTCCAATCAGCGTATTCTTTGAGCAGTGGCGCTTTAAAATGAGTATATGACAGAAGTGACTTTTATGCGTATTAGACTTTTAGTTGAAAATGACTAGGAGAGTAAACGAGGAAGTAGCAGAAAATTTAAGTCTATAAGTAGCGAGGTGTGCATCGGCCGACAATGCACACCCTTGCAGCTAAGTATTTTGCATAGTGTACATTTTTTCAAGTGCACTGGGCATGGCATCAACATAGCGTTTTACATCGCCAATTTTTCCCATACTTACGCGAGACCAGTTGTCGTACGTACGGTAGATTCCTCTAATCAGCACGTCCTGTTCAGCCATGGCTTGGCGGAAGTACTCTGCGTTGCCGTCACCTAAATTAACAAAAATAAAGTTAGTACTAGAAGGTAGCGCTGTCAATCCATTTGCTTTTACTGCGTCCATAACCATAGATTTACCTTCATAAATTTTCTCTTTAGAGAAAGTTAAAAAGGCATCGTCATTGTAGCTGGCGATAGCCGCGGCAAGGCCTGCTTGATTCAATGTATAGCCGCCCATGCCATAGCGATTGATCCACTCAGTGTTTTCCTCTGATGCGATTAAATAGCCCACGCGCATACCTGCTAAGCCATAAATCTTTGAGAAGGTTCTCGCTACAATGACATTATGACCAGCTTTAACGAGCGGAATCATTGAATGCTTAGGAGGCTCATCGATAAGCTCGTTATATGCCTCGTCGACCAACACCAGTGTTTTTTTAGATGCTTTTATGCAGAATTCGCGAAGCTTATTCGGATCGAGCACTTTTCCCGTTGGATTGTTCGGGTTACAAATGTGCACCATACCAATAGAGTCGTCTATTGCGGCGTACATGGCATCAAGGTCAATATCAAGCTCTGCCGTATTAGCAACTCTCACTATTTCTGGCGCACCTTGTTTTTCAGGTGCTTTAGACGTGGTGTCCCAAAAAAGGTCCGGGCCCAGAATTTTTCCGTTCTTGCTGGCCGCAAGGGCGGCGTAGGAAAGAATAGGGCTTGAACCTGCGCTCAAAGAAATGTGCTTTCGAGTAATGCCATAGCGCTCGGCAATCATATCCAATAGCGTCATAGCGGCAGGATAAGCATAGTAGGCTCCACCTTCCGCCGATGCTTTTGCGATAGCGTCTAGCGCTTTCGGGCTCGGCCCAAACGGGTTCTCATTGGCATTGAGCTTTGCAACCCCAGGCTTTGGTCCATACATAACAGACGATGGGGAAGCGCTTGCGCTAACAGATTGGGCGCTCACAAGGTGACTTATGCCACTCGCACCTATTGCTGACGCTGCAACTGTGCCACCAATAAACAAGCGTCTTGAACGGTTATAACTCACGGGTTTTCTCCTTCTTCTTTTAAATGGCTTTATAGAACATTGCGCTAGAAACAATGACGAGATAGATGCCAAATAAGCGCTTTAGCTTCTTTTCACTGAAGTTGTGCGCCATTTTGGCTCCGATTGGAGCGGTAAAGATTGCCCCAATACTGATAGCAATAAGCGCAGGTATATTGATGTAGCCAATAGTGCCTACCGGCAACGAGGCGGTTTCAGGGTGCTTCATAAACAAAAAGCCAATGGCACCTGGAAGCCCGATAAGAAAGCCGACGCCTGCGGCGGTCGCAACAGCCTGTTGAATGGTGCGCTGGCACATCACCATAGTGATTACTGTCGGCGTACCGCCGCCTATGCCAAGCAGAGCAGAGAAACCACCCAGAACAAACGCCAAAACCGCTTTGCCTATGCCTTTAGGCATATCGAAAACAAGCCCGGGTCTTACAACGAACTCAGGGAAAAGGAAGTATACGGAGTAAAGTAGAACACCAGCGGCGAACACGACCGTTAAACCATTGGCGCTGGAGTTGTTTGCGATGAGCAGCCCGCCACCAACGCCAAGAATAAGCCAAATACTCCACGAGCGAAGAATGTCAAAATCCACCGCACCTTTAGCGCGATGCGCCATCACTGACCGAGCGCTTGATACCACAATGGATGCCAATGATGTTCCGATGGCTACCTTAACGAGGGCTTCTGATGGAGGAGTAAAAAACGGAAAAACAGCGAGAAGAGCTGGCACGACAACAAATCCCCCGCCATTACCAAACAGACCTGCCGTGATACCTGCAATGGCACCAGTTATACACAAAGTAACTACAAACCACAGTAGCTCTATTTCCATTTGCTTTTTACTCCGCATGAAACAGCTTTAAACATGAATGACCTTTTAAGTTTTTCTTATATACAGTTAACTACATACACAAACACCGACTTATGTCGGTGTTTGCAAGGAGCCAGTTAAAAACGGGCTGCAAGTCGGGTGTAGTAATATCCTCCCTGCCAATCAACCACCGAGGCAGAGTCATAGACTTCACCGCAACAGGCGTCGCCGTTAGTACTCACATCTGGGTAATTGTCGAAGAGATTTCTTACCCCCACTGACAGGGTGAGGTTTTCGTTAATAAGGTAGGAGCCCTCTATATCGAACATATATTCGTCACCGAAGGTTTGAATATTCGTGGCGTTTACCCCGTCATCGCTTCCCGCATTTTCGTATTCGCCAAAATAGCTAAGACGTGCAACGGCAGACCACACGTCGTAACTGTGGGTAACTGAGAAGACACCACGCATTTCGGGACGGCCATTTTCAAAGTCGAACTGATCCTCAGCGTTCAAGTATTCACTCGGATCAGAATCGAATTCTGTTTTGTTGTAATTCACAGAGCCGGTTAGCACGGTTGCGCCATACCTCGACTCCATCTTGTAAGTAGCAACAACGTCCACGCCTTCGGTTACGGTATCGAAAGCGTTTTGGAAGAAGAACACACCACCAATGGACTCGGCGCCAGAAACATTGGCACCTGATAGGGCTAGATAGTTTTGGTATGCGTCATAACCGTCTGCTTGAGGGTCGGTAACGACAGTGGTGGAAACATCTCGGGTAGACACAGAGTAAAGGCGGTCTTCAAGCTTGATGTTGTAGTAATCAACAGTGAGCGTTAAATCGCCATAGTTCGCAGTCATGCCCAGCGTAAAGTTGGTCGATTTTTCGGGTGAAAGCTCGTTGGCACCAAGCGCCCGCGCTACTTCGCCGCCGGCTGGGAACAAACCTGTTGCTACTGGGAAGCCATCGGGCAGACGTGTAGATACGTTGGTGGTGCCCTGCTGACCTGGAGTAGGGGCTCTAAAGCCAGTGCCAAAAGACGACCTAAAGCCTACTTCATCACTAAACTGATAGAACCCTGCTACTTTGTATACTACTTCTGAGCCAAAGTCAGAATAGTCTTCATAACGCAGCGCAGCCTGAGCAAACAACTCGTCTGTAATGTCACCAGAGATATCCGTGTATACCGCATATGAGTCACGCTCGTATGAGCCCGAATAGTCTGGTGAATAGCCAGGAAAGCCGTTGGAGCCAACGCCTACAACGGTATAAACGGCGTCTACTCCAGCGAATCCATCATCTTCAACCCCATCGTCGTTACTGTCAGCACTGGTGTAGTTGGCACAATTCAGAGTTGAACCGTTAGCAATGACAGCAGCGCCCAGTGCCGTAGTGGTGTAGTCGTCGTTACAAAACTCCCAAGGGTCGGATGTGGCGTAAGAGCCTGCAAAATAGGAACTTAGCTCGCCTTCAGAGATTTCGTATGACTCGTCTAAGTAACTTGCACCGAAGGCAAGAACATACTGGTTCAAGTCATAGGTGAAGTCAGCTTGAATCTGTGTTTCTTCGTTGGTTAAGTCACCCGGCTTAAATGAAGTAGGTGACTCGTTACCCAGTGACGGGTTAATGGTATTGGCTAGTGTGTAAGAGATTTCATTATTGCCGTAACGACCACTGATATCATAAGTAAGGTCGCCCGACATGCCCTTAACACCACCAACAAATGAGTAGTCAGTCACATCACCGAAGAAACGAGGCGTGAAGCCACCAGGGAAGAACTCTAGCGGGTTCCAGATTGAACCGTCCTCAAGTCGAATGTCTTCAATGGTGCCATTGCCTGGATAGCGATAATAGAATGAACCGTCACCTTCACTTTCTGAATAGTTACCGAATGCGTAGAGTTCAAGTTTACTGGATAGTGCGTAACCGGCGTTAAAGAAAACACGCGTCCCGCTTGTATTTGGTTGCCCCCATGGTTGGACTACGTCTGAACCATGAACGCTGTTGGCCATGGCCGTAGCATCAGCGATGTATTGATCTGACTGGTCATCCACACAAAACCATGGCTCACAATATTGCTCACCGCGAAAGGTGGCCTCGCTGTCAGAGTATTCGGCTGAAATACTGAAAAAGCCATCGTCGCCTAACGCGAAACCTTTATTCCCAGTAACGGTAATTTGATCGCCATCTCCTTCGTAGTAGCTGCCGTAGTCGGCAGTGAACGAGCCGCCTTCGGTGTTATTTTTTAATTGAAAGTTGATAACACCTGCAATGGCATCTGAGCCATATTGCGCAGCTGCACCGTCGCGCAACACTTCAACACTTTGAATTGCTGCGGTGGGAATAGTTGCGATGTCTGGCCCCTGTGTGCCAGAACCGCCAATTGAAACAAGTGCGGCCCTGTGACGACGTTTAGAGTTAACCAAAACAAGCGTTTTATCGGTGGGCATACCTCGAAGCGTTGCTGGACGGATAAATGTTCCGCCGTCGGAAATGGGTTGACGGCCTACGGAATAAGAGGGAACGAGTGTCATAAGGACATTGTTCATATCGGTAAACGCAACGGCTTCAACGTCTTCGGCGGTGAGTACATCAACCGGTACAGGGGAGCTGGTCACCGAACGCGGTGCACCGCGGGCACCAACAACGGCAATGCGTTCTAGGTCTTTGGCTTCTGTGGTTTCTTCAGTCACTTCTTGCGCCTGTACAAGCAATGAAGTAGTGAAAAGTGTTAATCCGGTAAGTGCGTAACGTACTGCAGTGTGGAGCTTTTTCTGTTTCATTTGTGTTCCCAATCGTGCTTATTGCTACTTAGTTTTGTGGGTGTGGATTATTAAAATCTGCACTCTTTTTAGGCACGCACGAGCACTACTTTGATGCGAGAAGCATCTTGTTATTGTTGTCTAGCTACTCGTGTACAAGAACAAGGCTAAAAACTCTTTGGCTTTGCAGGAAGAAAGAAGATTATTCAGGGGTATAAGAAAAATATTGAGCCGTCTCACAGGGCGCTAATTTAATGCTATTAGACTTAAGTATGGAGGAAGACAAGATTTTCATGCCCCACTGCTTTTAGCCCATTTTTACAATTTTGCTTCATATAACTTAATGGAATGGCATATTCGTTGCTGCCGTCTTCATTAAACCGTTCCCGTTCTAGAACTCACCACCTTTGTAAGGAGGGCAAGTGCATTCAAAACAGCTGCATTATTTTGTTATGACTGTGCGTA
This sequence comes from Alteromonas sp. DY56-G5, assembly GCF_041414725.1. Taxonomy (NCBI): domain Bacteria; kingdom Pseudomonadati; phylum Pseudomonadota; class Gammaproteobacteria; order Alteromonadales; family Alteromonadaceae; genus Alteromonas; species Alteromonas sp. DY56-G5. The sequence goes on from NZ_JANHZQ010000012.1 coordinate 15,002, forward strand.
AGGGTAGTATTGCTGCGGCAGCGAGAGCATTGGATATCGCTCAACCCGCCATTAGTCAGCAGTTAGCAAGTTTAGAAAGAGAGATGAAAGCGACGCTGCTTGAAAGAAGTTTTTCGGGAGTAAACCTAACATCGGCGGGCGAAGTTTTTTATAAACATGCATTAAAGCTGCTAACCGAAATAGACAACGTTAAGGCCGCATTGGAAGCCTTTCAAACTGGACAAAAGAAGGTAGTAAAAATAGGAATGCTACCGTCAATCGGCAATGTGCTTTCTTTACCGCTGCTCACGGAGATAACGGCGAACCATAAAGGGCTCAAAGTCGAAATCAGCACTGGACCGTCTTACACCATTAATGATTGGCTTGAGTCAAAGCAGGTGGATGTTGCGCTTACTTATCAGCAAGCTGTCGACCCTAAATTCATGCGAGTCACACCGCTAATTCAAGAAGATCTTCATTTGGTTTTTTCTGCCTCCTCATCGTGTGAACAATACGCCAAGCTTCGAGATAGAACGACGATCCGTTTTTGGGAAATCAGTGAATTACCTTTGCTGTCACCGGGTAACAAAGATGCATTGGGTCAACTAATTGCTGACTATGAAAAAGCAACGGGCGTTAGTTTGCAGCACGATTTGGCTTATTCTGGACAACTCATGACTGGCCTTAGGCAAGTTATGCAGGGAGAAGGCGTGATGATCCTTCCTACATCAGCTATTTTTCATTTAAAGGAGTCTGGTCTAGTTTCATCACTGAAAATAACACAGCCAGAAATGCAGCGTACTGTACTCGCTGCGACAAACAAAAGTGCCAAGACGCTACTAGATAGCAGTCCGATCATTGATATTCTCAGAAAAGTAGTGGCTCAAGAAAACGCACTGAAACACTGGTGCGGTACGTTAGAATTTGCCGCTTCATCGTTAATAGCGCAACCTGCATAGCACTATGCCAACACAAGATAATGCTAAATCTCGCGTACGACGAGAATAATGCAACCCGTTAAGTGCAAAAGAGCACTGGGTTAGTCGTTCTGGGGCAGTTCAATATCAACAAGTACAGGTAAATGATCTGACAAGATTCGAGTTTTCGCATTTTTTAATTTTCTGCACGCTTTTACCTTGATGTCGTCAGACACCCATACTCTATCAAGTGCAAATACAGGAAAGTGGCTTGGAAATGTTGCCCCCACTTTTTGCTGTAATAGCAATTCGTTAAGTGCTTTAAACGCTTTTGAGAAAAACTGCCACTCGTTGAAATCACCGGCTAGAACTAGAGGGATTTGCTTCTCTTTCATCTTCAAAGAAAGGTGCTCATGAAGCAAAGAAAACTGTGAGCGACGTTCTAGCTTCTTAAGCCCCTTATGGGTATTCACCACCGTAAGGGGGGTCTTCTCTGTCTTGAGCTCTACAATCTGAACATTTCTAGGCTGTCGCCCGTTTTGGCTGACATCCAGTGTATCGTGCGCTAATACGTCAAAGCGAGTTAGGATGGCGTTGCCATACCAGCCATCAGATTCCCTAATGGCTGGTGATGGAATGAGCTTAAACGTGTTTTCAGCGCAGATATCTTTAACGTCCTGTGCTGTACTTCGCTCAGAGGGACGAGTATCCATTTCTTGCAGCAGCACCACGTCGGCGCCACTGTTTGCCAAGAATTGCCCTATGCGTTTGTAATCGTGCTTTTTGTCTCTACCTATTCCGCTGTGAATGTTGTAGGTCACTATGCGGCACATTTCTCTACCTCATCTTTGTCACTATTATCACTGGCAGTATCTTGATTCCCCGACTCCTTCCGAGCTTGGTAGTAGCGGGCAAATTTTTGCGAGCCCCAAATCATAAGGCCCCATAAAACGATACCGCCAACTAAATAGCTAATGGTTTCCACAGAAGGGTTTTGCCAAATTTGTGCTATCGAATCACCCACAAGCCCTTTCGCAATCATGGGCGGGAACATGCCTAAAAATGTCCCTACTAAAAACTGGAAAATGCCAATAGATGAGATACCCGCTACCAAATTCACCAAACTAAAGGGCGCTACAGGCAACATTCGAATGGCCGCGACGCCAACGATACCGCTACGCTTTAGTTTTTCATCAACGGCAGCTACCTTTGGACCACCAATTTTTCTAAGCCCCGCGTTGCCAGATAGCTTGCCTATTCCAAACATGATTGCAGAGCTCATTAGTGCTCCCATGATGCCGTAGATGGGCCCCCATATAGGGCCAAAAATAGCAGCCACAGCAAGTGACAGTACTGTGACCGGGAAGAATAAAACGCCGCCGACCACATAAACCAGCAACACGGTAGGCAGAGCAAAGTAGGTTCCACGACTTTTCTCTAGAAAGGCGTTAATGCTGTCGGAACTTAACCATGGTATGGACTGGCTAGCCCAAAACATAAGCCCGCCAAGAACAGCAATGATGGCAAGACCAATCAAAATCATAATACTGCGACGTCTTGGGTTACGTGCAGGCATAGCAGCTCCATCAAAGGTTGGCACTGAAATAAGGGGTTCTTCAGGGTCAGATAACGCTCTGAACACATTCTTAACGGATTGTTCGGTAAACACCTCATCGCGAACTTCGGTAAGTACGTAGCCGTGTGCTATCTGATCCTGCATTAATGCTTCAACCGGATATTCATTGTTGAATAACGCTGGCATTGCATCAATATCGCGTCCCGTGTGCTCTGCGAGTAAGTCGTTTCTCACTTGCTCAATACACGCCTGATTGTCCTTAGTGTTACCGAACAACACCGTGTCGATTTCGGTGTCTAGCGTCATTGAGCGATTACTCAAGTTTGATGACCCGATAACAAGGTATTTGTTATCGATGGTCATCACTTTGGAGTGGATGCGCTTGTATGCCTTGCGGCCTTGCATGTCTTCAATTGAAGAATAAGTCAGTTTTACTCGCTTAGGGTCAACCCCTTTTTCTAAAATTTCCTTGAATTCTATGCGGCTTGCCCAAAATGCTTCGCACTCAAACTTACCTTTTGGCTCGTAGGAACTTACGATAATGACCGAAAGATTAGGTTTCAGTTTGAGCTGCTTATTCAGCGCTTCAGCGATCTCCTGACGCGTTGTAAATTGATTCTCAATGTAGATTACAGACTCTGCTTCACCGATAAGATCAAGCAGCATATGACGTACCTCTTGAGCAGGCTCGACCTCATCCATAAATGGAATTGTTCTGGCAAGTGCACACTCTACGTCTTCAAAAAGGGGAGGATAATCTTGTGGCCAAGCATCAGGCAACGGGGCATTTTCATCAATGCGCGCGTCCTTGCGGATATCAATAGGTGAAGAGTCAGCAACACGCTGCCACCTCCATCGAACTAATTTTGAAAAGTCGGCTACTACGGGTCCACTTGATACCATTTGCACATCATGAAGAGGACCATACTCCCCATCAGGCCCATCACGCTCTTCTGAAACTACGGGATGGTCACGGGTATCCCAGCGGTTAGTGGATACATCCATTCCACCTGAGAATACGAGTTCATCATCGATAACCACAATTTTTTGGTGCTGACTTCCGCCCATCGGAATCGTGTCATCGAGCTCGGTTTGCACATTGTCTGGCGTTTTTTCTTCCCACACTTCCTTTGCCCACATTTCGCGCTGCGCGAAAAAGGCTAGCGATGAGTCCCAACGTAGCAGGTAAATTTTAATGTCAGGGTTTTGCTCAGCTTTCCACTTAAGTAAATCACTTATTACGCTCGGCGCTTCACTGTTCGCTTCGTCGTCGCCTCGCAGCAAACGAATGCGGCTATCTATGTCCCATCCAACGATGAAGATACTGTGCTTAGCTTTAACGATAGAGCTGTGCAAGGCTTTATAATAGTTTCCGCAATCTATCAAAGGTGTAGAAAAGCGAGCCTTGCTCTCTACCCAACAGTTTTGACCGGGTTGAAATACACTCTTTCCTGATTGCATGTGACGTTTCCTATTTATTCATTTTTCACTATTTGTATTCTGTTGCAGAATTTGTACCTCTATAAAACGAAAGAACGATAAATATAAGTAAATGATTTTTATCGATAATTAGAGTTTTTGAGCTCGTGTGTAAGATGTATCAGCTCGTAATGTGTAATATTTTCACTGTGAAACGAGTTTAATATTCACAGTTGGAAAAACAGGGAAAGATCTTCTATATAACTTAAAAAATTTAATGAGAAGGTCTAGATAAATGAAGTTTTTTTCAAAGGAAAATGCGGCGAAACAGGCGCTTGCTCAATCAATCTTGGCTGTAGTTACCATAGATGAAAAAAACAACATTACGTTTTACAACGATGCCGCTCAAAAGTTATGGGGCTATACGCCAAACGAGGTACTAGGCAAAAATATCAAACTATTGGTTCCCCACGAACACAAAGCAAATCACGACAATTACGTTAATTCTCATCGACAAACAAATGTTAATAAAATCGTTGGCAGCTCGCGAGAAGTCGAATTAGAAACAAAAAGTGGGGAGCGAATTTGGGTTCAGCTTGCTTTATCTCAGGTTATTGTTGCAGGAAAGAAGCACTACACCGCTTTCGTTCGAGACGTTACAGAAGAGCGAGAGTCTCGCGAAATAGTGGAGCAAACATTAGAGCAAGCGTTAGATGCTGTGGTGTGTATCGATGAAAACAACAACGTAACCTTGTTCAACGCATCCGCTGAGAAGCTATGGGGATACACAAGAGATGAAGTAATTGGCCAAAATGTGAAGATGTTAGTGCCTCAGGCGATTCAAGCGAACCACGATAACTATGTCAACGCAAATAGAGAAACAGGCCAAGACAAAATTGTCGGAACCAGCCGCGAAGTTAAAGTGGAGCGGAAAGACGGTAAAAGCCTGTGGGGCAGGCTGTCTTTGTCTAAAGTAAGGCTGGCTGACCGAACCCTCTACACAGCATTTATTAAAGATGTAACAGAAGAAGTAGAGCAGCGAGAGTTACAACGTATGCTTTCGCTGGTTGCCAACGAAACAGACAACGCCGTTATTATATCTGATGCAGATGGTCTCATAGAGTACGTTAATAACGGGTTTTACCGGTTGACGGGGTGGGAGCTGGACGAAGTAAAAGGTAAGAAACCTGGATCATTTTTACAAGGTGAGGAAACCGATCAACGTACTGTGGATGTGATACGACAAAAAATTAAAAACCGCGAAGCATTTTATGATGAAATTCTTAACTATAGAAAGGACGGTACACCTTACTGGACTTCACTATCAATAAACCCCGTTTTCAAAGAAGAAAAACTCGTTAACTTTATCGCGGTTCAGGCTGATATTACTCGTGTTAAGCAAATGGCTTTAGATTTTACTAACAAATTAAAAGCTATAGGCAGTGCACTTGTTCTTCTTGAAATGAAGCCTAATGGTGAAGTCGTTGAGGCAAACAAACTACTACGCGACACATTGAACGGGGTAATGAGCTCTGAATCATTTGCAGATGAGGTAATGAATAGTCTTTCTGCAGAGGACAAGTCTACTCTAGAGAGCGCTGGTTTTGTTTCAAAAATTACTGAGTTTCAAGTGGCTGGGCGTTATCTTGCCTTTGACGCGAGAATCAGCGCACTTAAGAACTTTAACGGGCAAGTAACACGTTATGTCTTTTTTGCCGTTAATATCACCTCTAGAAAACAAGCGGTTAACGATACTCAAGATTCTATGAAAGAGCTACTGGTTACCAGCCAGACTATAAGTAATATAGTGGGCACAATTAATTCTATTTCTGAGCAAACTAATTTGCTAGCGCTAAATGCAGCGATAGAAGCGGCACGAGCAGGTGAAATGGGAAGAGGGTTTGCGGTTGTGGCTGATGAAGTACGAACGTTAGCAGGTAACTCCCAGTCCTCATCCAATGAAATTGACAACTTAGTTAAAACGACAGTGTCAAAAATTGAGGAACTGGCGCAGCTCATCCAGAAAATAGACGGGTAGCAAAAAGTAAAAAGCCTTGGCTGTGTTGCCAAGGCTTTAGCATTCTCATTAAGTCACGTTGTTAAACGTGAGGCAACAAATGTCTTAGAAACGATACTCAACACCAATACTGGCTTGCTTAAGATCGGTTTCAAAATCGGTGTCGTCGATGTCATCAAACGCTTCGTCTGCATCAAGCTCTGTATCATAAACAGTGTACTCGGCGTTTACTAAAAAGTTACTAGTAATCGCGTAGCTTAGACCTGCGCCTACAAACAAGCTTTCGTCATCGTTATCACGTGAAACGCCAGCAAAGTTATACTCGGTTTCTGACCAAAGTTGACCTGCTTTCGCGTAGAGAGAAAAACGCTCTGTTAATGGAAGAATACCCTTGATCGCCGCTGTGTAGCCGTCTGTTTCAGCCCCTGCAAGGTCGTTACCGTAATCACCAAAATCGATGTAACCACCTTCAATTGCAATCCACTCATTGAATTTATATCCAACAAGGCCTTGCCAAACATCTTTGTCATCGTCAAAGTCATCTTCACCTTCAACGCGTAGGTAACCGTAATTACCACCGACATAAAAACCACTGTCTTTTGCTTCAATTTGATTTGATTGAGCATGCGCACTGAATGAAGCCATAGCACTGATAGAGGCAACAGCTGCAAGTCCGGTAAGTGTCTTAAGTGTGTTTTTCATAAGTTCATCCTCATTACTTCTTTAACATTCCATCGACTTCTTATCTGAAGTTAATGCGTCTTTAATTGCATCATCTCTGTATCAATTGCTGTGCCATGGTAGAAATTGCAGAATGTATTTCAATTAGATGAAAACTTTACATAAACCGACACTTTTTAGTTGGTTATTTAGCCGCTTATAGAAAGTATGGAAAAGTTTCACTCTTCAAGAAGCGAAAAAATTTCCCAATCTCTGAAAGAGATTCACAGATCTAGCTCATTTTCCGCATTACATAATTCTACTGAGCGACAGTCGTTTACGTCATAAAGTGAACTGGGTTTTTAAGATATTGAAATTAATCAACTTTTCATTGATTGGATTTTCTAATCAGTTGAATTCATTTTATCAACTGTAAATATTCTCTAAGCCTGTCTATCTTTTAACTGCTTATGAGGTAAACAAAATGTTAACAAATTAGTGGTGTGATTCGCACTCACGCTTTGGTAACTACAACAAACTCAGACGGGAAAAGACCATGACTATAAACAGGTTTAAAAAAACCACAGTATCAGTACTTGTTGCCTTATCGCTTGGTGCAACAGGGGCTATTGCCAACGATCAAATTAGTAAGCCTGCGGGTGCTAAAGGCACGGGCACTGCTAAAGCTTTTCAAGCGAAAAATAATCAATTTTGGTGGCCTGATCAGCTCGATCTCTCTCCGTTAAGAGATCACGATAATCGCTCAAACCCACTAGGTGATGATTTCAGTTATGCAAAGGCATTCGCTAAGCTAGATCTCGACCAAGTAAAAAAAGATGTTAATGAGCTACTCACTACTTCTCAAGATTGGTGGCCGGCCGACTTCGGAAATTATGGTCCTTTCTTCATTCGACTTTCATGGCACAGTGCAGGTACCTATCGTACGCTAGATGGTCGTGGCGGTGGTGACGGTGGTCAAATGCGTTTTGATCCGCTGAACAGCTGGCCAGACAACGGAAACCTTGATAAAGCGCGTCGCTTGCTTTGGCCTATTAAGCAAAAGTACGGTGAAAGTTTATCTTGGGGCGACTTAATGATCCTTGCGGGTACTGTAGGCATGGAGAACATGGGCTTTGACACCTATGGATTTGCGGGTGGTCGTACCGACGACTGGGAACCTGACATGGTTTATTGGGGCCCAGAAGTGGAAATGCTTGCGAGCGATCGTGAAGAGCGCGACGGTAAGCTTCAGCGCCCGTTGGGGGCAACGCACATGGGCTTGATCTATGTTAACCCTGAAGGCCCTAAAGGTGTGCCTGATCCGATGGGATCTGCGAAAAATATTCGCACTGCATTTGGCCGTATGGCGATGAATGATGAAGAGACCGTTGCGCTAATAGCGGGTGGTCATACATTTGGAAAAATGCACGGCGCACACAAGCCTGCTGATTGTTTAGAAGCTGAGCCAGGCGGTGCAGGCTTAGAAGAGCAGGGACTAGGTTGGAAGAACAATTGCGGGAAAGGCAATGCAGAAGACACAGTAACGAGCGGTTTGGAAGGTGCTTGGACACAGCTACCTACTAAATGGACGAGCCTATATCTTCAAAACTTATTGGGCTTTGAGTGGAAGCAAACTCGCAGTCCTGCTGGCGCTATCCAGTGGATCCCTACCGATGAATCGCTTCATAAATCAGTACCAGATGCGCACGTAGAAGGTAAGAAAAATCCTCCTGTGATGACTACAGCTGACTTGGCGCTTAAGTATGATCCAGAGTATCGAAAAATTGCCGAGCGCTTCTTAGCGGATCCTAAAGAGTATCAAACGGCGTTTGCCAAAGCGTGGTTCAAGCTAACTCACCGCGATATGGGTCCTAAGGCACGTTACTTGGGTAACGATATCCCAGAAGAGAACTTCATCTGGCAAGATCCAGTGCCTAAAGCTGACTATAAAGCGATCTCTGATAAAGACGTTAAGAAACTTAAAGCTGACATCTTAGACAGTGGTTTAACCGTTCAGCAACTTGTGAAAACAGCATGGGCGGCAGCGTCTAGCTTCCGAGCATCTGATTTACGCGGTGGAGCGAATGGTGCTCGTATTGCCCTTGAACCGCAAATGAATTGGGAAGCCAATGAGCCTGAAACCGTTCAAGCCGTTGTTTCTAAGCTTAAAGAGATGCAAGAAGACTACAATTCACGCATGTTTTCTAAGAAGAAAGTGTCTCTTGCTGACCTCATTGTGATTGGCGGCGCGGCAGCAATTGAAAAAGCAGCGGCAGATGCTGGCGTCAAGGTTACTGTGCCAGTGGTTCCTGGTAGAACTGATGCTACCCAAGAGCAAACAGACGTTAATTCGTTTTCATTGTTAGAGCCAACAGCCGATGCGTTTAGAAACTATTACAACGCAGAAGCTAGCTATCGTTCGCCAACCGACATGCTGGTAGACAAAGCCGATCAGCTTAATCTAACGGTACCAGAAATGACTGTTTTGCTTGGTGGTCTGCGTTCATTGGGAGCAAATACAGGTGGCACTAGCCACGGTGTATTTACTGACAAAGTAGGCACGCTTAACAACGATTTCTTCGTAACGCTTCTTGATATGGGCGTTAAGTGGAGAAAAACAGATAACCCGTCGGTATATGAAGGTGTAAACAGAACTACTGGTGAAGTTATGTATACAGGTACGCCTGTAGACCTGGTCTTTGGATCAAACAGTGAGCTGCGTGCAGTGGCCGAAGTTTATGCCTACGACAACGCGAAAAGCCGTTTTGTTAAAGACTTCGTCGACGCTTGGACCAAAGTGATGACGCTAGACCGTTTCGATTTACGTCACGATCTAAACGCCAGCTTGGGTAAATAGATGCGGTATAACTGCTATCGCGAATTAGCTTAACAACTAATTCTCAATAGACATAAAAACTAAAAGGGCGCTTCCGCGCCCTTTTTAATTGATTTCTATTAGTTGTGTTATGAATTCTTAATGTGATTAAAACGACCGCGAGACCATCGCAAACCCATCTTTAATTCGATACACTGAACCTTTATTTTTCGCTTCTATAGACAATTACCACAATGGCTAGTCTTCAACGAACGTTGGTCAATTTAGAAATGCTAAGCGACGATATTAATGCACTTCACGTCGATGCACTTAATACGCATGCCCACATTAAGCTTTTACACAATGTGTTGAATGAGCTAAAGAACGCCGAGCAATTTGTTGCCTTAGAAACAGAGGCCAGTTTCCAAATGTCGTTATCCGGCTCACTGTTTGAGAACATATTTGAGCGAAAGCGTATGGTGGGTGTTTACATAAAGCTGGTGGGCTATGTGATTACAGCGTGGGAAGCGACCAATAAAGCGAATGCAATCATCAGTGAAAACTTCGATTCAAGTGCCGATAAGCGATTGGAGTTACTGCAGGTAAAAGCAATAAAAGCCAAATCTCAATTAAAAACTGTAGCATCAGCGATGGGCAAAGAAGACTATGCAAAGTTTGTCCAGACGTTAGGTCTGTCTGCCCAAGAGTGGCAATGGGATACACTTCGCGCTAGGTTTTAGCCAGCGCGAAGGTATGACCGAAAGCGCTCATGTCATGAGCGAATATAGCTACGGTGTGGTATTTCGAATACCAATGCCTTGTTCGTTGATAACCCTTACTTCGCGTTGAGGGAACGGTATTTCAATGTTGTGCTCGCGTAATGTTTCAAACACAGTAAGCAGCAAATCGCCACCCACGCGGTTTTTACCATCGTCCACACCTTCCATCCAAAACTCAACGAACATGTTAACGCCAGAGTCGCCAAAGCTATCTATTTCACAGTCAGGCAGCTCTTCAAATGGAACATCATCGCCACTGATCACCTGCGGATGTTCCGATACCGCCTCTTTAATAATCTCTACCATCGCGCGGATATCAGTTTTATAGGCGACAGAAAAGTCGATGCGGTAACGTTGTTTTTGGTTTTTGTGTGTCCAGTTTATTAGCAAGGAGCTGATAAACTTTTCGTTAGGCACCAGTACATCTTTACCGTCATATGTCTCTAATACGGCATAGCGCATTTTAAATTCTCTGACGATACCTTTCTGCCCGTCTTCCAATTCAACGTAATCGCCTACGGTCAACGATTTATCTAACAGAATAATGATGCCCGAAATGAAGTTTGATGCGATGGACTGCAGACCTAAGCCTAAACCCACACCTACTGCACCTCCGAACACGGCTAATGCGGTAAGATTAATTCCCATGACGTTAAGCAATAAAAGAAACACCACACAGAACAGGGCAACTTCAAACAGCTTTGCGAACACTTCTTTGGTAGAAACGTCGAGCGACTTATGGTTTCGAATAATATCTTGACCAATGGCGTTCGAGCTGCGGCCTAGCCAGAACAGCAAGCCACCAAACAATAGCACTCTTGTTACGCCATACGCTGATATTTCAACATTGCCGACTGATATTGCCATTGACTCCAATGCTGAAGTTATCAGCGGAAGCACGCCAACTAAGTGTAAAAATAGGATAGGTAAACCCACCCATCGCATAAACGCTGCAATGGTGTTGTTTTCGACAAAACCAGTAATCAAGGAATTAACAAACAGCATTAGTGCTACAACAACGGCTATTTCCAATAGCCATGCATCAAACTGAAATTGCGCCCCCAACACGGTAGTAAGCTTTAGCATACTGATGGTGATAAGCGGGAATAGTGCCTCACCCAGATTGTATAAAAAGCCGTGCATAGTATGTGCGCCTTGCTGTGGCTTTTCTCGGGTAAACTTAAATGGCTTTTTTACTTGTCGTGCAAGCAAAAACGCAACGCAATAAATAATTGCGATTGTTGTAAGCTGGATAACAAAGCTATCAGACATCACCGATGCTTTGACTAAAGCCAACTTTTCCTCAAAGTGCTGGGTTAAACTATCAACATTCATGTTTTCTACTTCACTTGTTTGCCACACTGCAGCAGCGTGGATGTAATTTGAGCGTGGAATAACTGCGCGCTTTTTATCTGTTATAACAAATATGGTAAAGCTTTTTTTATCTATCCAACAGAAATTGGCTATCAAGTTGTCTTTAATTTCAAAGGTTTTGAGGTGTTTTTACGTAGAAGAGCCCTGTTTAACTTGTTTTTTAACGCACACTTGTAAAAGCTAAATGTCTTAAGGTATTGATAAATAAAATTAAACTCTGTTACTTGATAAGTTTACGTTTCTAGGTCGAAAAATTCGTATTAAATAGATATTTATCGTTTTGATAAAAATATAAATATAACAATATCTCTCCTAAAAATGAGGGAAGACGGTACGGTATAAGACCTTTCCCTTAGAGCGAAAAGCCGATGAAACTTCCCTTGCTGTTATGCTATGTAAATCGGAACTTATTAAGTTAAACGTCAGACAGGCTTAACTAGATTTTGAACAAAAAATGCGCTGGTGGCTTTCGGCTTTTAGTGGTAGACTCCGCGCGCAATTTGTAAGAGTAAACACCTACGTTCTTTTCTTGATGTCAAACACCAATAAGCCAAGTTGGCAATGGCGTATCTCTTTAGGTTTTCCCAGTAATCTATAACCCCCACGGTTAGCAATAAAGCACTAACGCTTATACCTTTGCGGTATGCAATTTTTTATAAATACCTATGACAGGAGTTTATTAATGTCATTTACCCAATTAGGGCTCGCTGAACCCTTGTTAAAAGCTATTGAAAAACGAGGGTTTAGTACACCATCACCAATCCAGGAAAAGGCAATACCAGAAGTATTGCAAGGAAAGGATGTGTTGGCAGCTGCGCAAACGGGAACAGGGAAAACTGCAGGATTTGGACTTCCTATTTTACAGAGATTGATGGAAGGACAACCTGTATCTGGCAACAATGTTCGGGCACTTATCTTAACACCCACGCGAGAACTTGCTGCTCAGGTAGAAGAGAGCATCAGAGCGTTCAGCGAGTTTTTGCCATTAAAAACTGCCGTGGTATTTGGTGGTGTAGGGATTAATCCTCAAATGATGAAGCTGCGTAAAGGTGTGGATGTGTTAATTGCTACGCCTGGACGATTGCTTGACCTCTACCAGCAAAACGCTGTTAAGTTTTCTCAGCTTGAAGTGTTGGTATTGGATGAAGCCGACAGAATGCTTGATATGGGCTTTATTCACGACATTAAGAGAGTATTGAAGCTATTGCCACAAGAGCGTCAAAGCTTACTGTTTTCAGCCACGTTTTCTGATGAAATCACTGCGCTGGCGAAAACAATAACGCGCAACCCTGTGAGTATTTCAACCGCGCCAGCCAATACCACGGTAGAAGCGGTTCAGCAGCACTTAGTGACCATTGATAAATCTAAAAAGACGACCGCGCTTATTTGTCTGATCAAACAGCAGAAGTGGGAGCAGGTGTTAGTATTTAGCCGCACGAAACACGGTGCTAATCGTATTGCAGAAAAGCTAACTCGGTCAAAAATTCCAAGTGCCGCTATTCACGGTAATAAAAGCCAAGGAGCGAGAACTAAAGCGCTTGCTGACTTTAAAAATGGCGCAATTAAAGTGCTGGTAGCCACCGATATCGCAGCACGCGGCATCGACATTAGTGAATTGCCTATCGTTGTAAACCTAGACTTACCCAATACGGCAGCTGATTATGTTCACCGAATTGGTCGTACAGGGCGCGCAGGGGCTAGTGGACAGGCGTGGTCATTTGTATGTGCTGAAGAACTGCAAAACCTGAAAGATATTGAGACACTGATTCAAAAGCTGCTTCCTCGTGAAACGTTGGAAGGTTTCGAGCCTCAGCAAGCCGTGCCTGTTACCACGCTTTCTAAGCCTAAAAAGCCCAAGAAGCCGAAAAAGCCGAAAGCACCACAAGGTGAGAGCGGCAGCGAAGGTAAACGAAGTGGCGAGAATAAAAAGTCGGGTCAACGTCAAGGCAACCGTAGCGGAAATGGTAATCCGCGCGCAGGTAAACCGGATTCGCGCAACAATAGCGGTGGAAAGCCTGCAGGTCGAAGACGCTCAGGAAGTGAAGGAAGTGCCGCTAAACGACCAGCTAAGCGCAGAAGTAATCCGTCAAATAGCACCACTAATAATACGGCATCAAACAGGGCAAAAGCGTAAACAGTTGAACTGCGCTTCATAAAACCGAGTTTATTAAAAAAGGGCCGTTGGAAAGGCCCTTTTTAATGTCCGTATTCTTTGTCACAGTCCTTTAACTTAGCCCGCTAGGCTTGCAGCACTGTTTCGCGATTAAAAGGCTTCCATTTAGACCAAAATTCGTACACCAAAGGTCAACAGGCCCTAATTATGTTCCCACGAAAACGGATTGTAGTGTCGCAATGCTGGCGTGGTGTTGACTCCATTGCCATTCTCAGAATCTAACGTAAGCTCGGCGCGCTTTATCAGCGTTTTTTGCAGTTCAGTGCGAAACCCTTTGGTCTCTTTCCATAGCTCGTTAAGCCCTTGTGGGGTATTACCTTGTAAATCTAGCGCAAGTAGCGGACCGAGTTTGTCATAAGCGCTTTGTAATCTGAGTGCTTGCTCTTTATTGTAAGCTTCTTCTTCATCTGTCGCTTCCCAGTTAATAAACGGGGCTTTTTGCGCAGTTGTCATTGCAGGAAAGCGAGAGAAATACTGAATGTACTCCGATAAGGGAATGCTGTCAGCGCGCCCCCATATATCCATTGACGTTCTGTTTAACAATGCGCTGGTTTTAGGTTCAACCACCATTACTGTTGGTGTGGCGTAATAAATGGGGTAGTCAAATCGCTCGGTTATATTTCTTCTGTCTTCAAGTGTTCCCACATCAACAAATACGGTTTCATAATGAGCGCGTAGAATAAGGTCCATTTCCTTTGTCGCAAAACGCTCAGCTAAGCCAGTACTGTCGTGGCACCACTGAGCACCCAGTACAACCAAAAGTAATTTGCTTTGTTCCACAGCTCGCTGCTGTGCATTGACCACATCTTGATAGGGTGATGCAGACGGAGCGTAAGTGTAAGGACTTTCATTTTGAGTACTTACGCAGCCATTTAACGTGGTGAAAGTGGCAATTAGGACAGCAATGTTCAGGCACTGTCTAAAAAAACGGGCTCGGCGAGTAATGAAATTTTTTTGCATACGGTTATCAAAATAGTAGTTAAATCAACAGCAATGTAGCATAAAAAGGGTGCAGCGACGCACCTAAAACGCAGTGGAGTAACTTAAGCACTGTAGGGCAAAGTCAGGCAAACTCGGGTGCCTGTTGGTTTGTTCTGGGAAATATCAAACTCACCATTTATCAACTTTGCGCGTTCTCTCATCGACAGCAGGCCGAGTGTGGGTTCAGCGTTTGCTAAGTGGGCAAAATGCTCAGGGATGCCGCCGCCGTCGTCAGTGACGATAAACACGGCACTGTGTTGCGCATAGTTGATATCAATACTGAGCGACGTCGCATTGGCATATTTTATACTGTTTGTCACCGCTTCCTGCACAATGCGATAGATATGTATTTTCTGGTCTGAATCGAACGGTACTGGCGTGCCGCTAACGTTAAACGAATAGTCTATGTTTGCGCGCTTGAGCGTGGTAATAATCTCTGAACGTTGGATCACGCTTTCAATGGGAAGTGTATCAATACCGGACGGACGCAATCCCCCTAAGCTTTTCTTCATTGCGTGGTATAGAGCATCTATCTTATTGAGCATCATGTCGTTTTCGCTTTCTCTGCTATCTAGCGACAGTTGAAGTTTCAAATCGACTATGCGGTGACCAAAGTCGTCGTGTAAATCCCGCGATAAGCGCTTTCGTTCATCTTCTTGCACTACCACTAATTGACTGGCCAGTGCTTGAGCGCTTTGCACCGATACTTCAAGATCCTCGTTTTTCTTCGCAAGCTTCATATTCAGCAAGGTAGATTGGTTAATTGAAGCACCTAAAATGAGGCAACTTGTACATGATGCTAAGATGTAAAACTGATGCTCAATGGGAGGAAGTGCGCTCTGGCTTGCCACCACGAACGCAGTAATACCTATGAGTAAACACGAAAACGCACTGCCAACTATGGCATAGCGATACGATAAAAAGAGCGCGGGGAAAACCGCTAGATACTTAACTTGATAGCTGATGTTAATTTGTTGGGAGTAGGCATAGCTGCTCAGCATCAGCAAAACCAGCCAAGCGATTGTTGTAAGGTACAGTACTAAATGACTCTTAGGGATAGATGGCCGTTTATATAATGCGAAAAGAAAAGGACAAAGAACAACAATTCCTACAAAGTCACCCAATGAAAAATCAAACAAAATAGAAAGAAAAACCTCTATGCCTGTTTGCAGTTCAATAGCCCTTCTGCCCAAAAATACCGCCCCAAGAGCAACACTTATAAGAATACCAAAAGCCAACGTGGCAAGGGTGCTGGAAACATTGTCTATATAAGGTGCGCTAAAGCGACGTCTGAATAAATAAACGCAGGTGCAAATTACCGCAGGTGACAGCACTAAATGGACTAAGTACCAACCTATGGTTCCACTTAAAAACGCCGTGTTGTCGAGAATGCCACCGGGGTGAAATAAAATGAAGTGGGTTGATTTTTCTGCGATGAGTAGCAGTGGCCAGCTGTAAATTGGCAGTAGTAAAAACGCCGCCAGGCGAACTCCAGCAGGCAAATACCAGCTCACCGTACCTGAAATAATTTCGAATTGGGTGCTGAACAACCACACGCCGTGAAATAGCGCGGTATAACCTAATCCCATTAGTAAATAGGTAACGTTGAAATACCGCGTTAAATTCATCAATTTGCTTTGACTAGCGTGTCGTCGTAGATAACGTCAGAAACGTCGAGGTACCCAGTTTCTAACGCAATTCTAAGTAAACCAAATTGGGAGGTTACATTGAGTTTCTTGTAAATATTAGTTCTGTGAACCATCACTGTTTTCGGGGCAGTATCTATGTAGTAAGCAATCTGTTTTGGCTGGAATCCTTTTGCTAACAGTAAGAAAATTTCCTTTTCCCTTTCAGTAAGGATAGAGGTTAGCTGTTTATCACCGAAAGCTAACTTTTTACTAATATCTGTGCTTAGATAATTCTCGTCTTTTTCTAGAGACTCCAACGCGTCCATCAATTCTTTAGTGGCGGCATTCTTTGTAACGTAGCCATCGGCGCCGAGCTCAAGCGCTTTACTGATATAGCCAACATGATCATACATGCTCAGCATTAAGCACTTTATAAACGGCGCGTCTTTCTTGATTTTTACTAGCGTATCGAAACCACTTTCCTGTGCTAATGAGATATCTAGAATGGCAACGTCAATATCGTCTAACGTAGCGAAGGAGGGAAGAGCATCCAGAGAGCTTACTGCGTAAGAAACATGCCAGCCATACTCTTGCTCGATGAGTGTTTTAATGCCATCCCTTACAATTTCGTGATCGTCAATAATGAGTATGTGCATGAAAAAATGCTTATTATTTCTTAATGCATCAAGTGTACGTTGTATTTGGCTTATAGTGAATAAGCCGATGGCTTAGATTGGTGCTCTCTTTAATTCTCAGAATAAAAAAAGCCGGCCTATCCTTGGCCGGCAATTGCTTAACTCTTAACTGTTCAGCGTATCATTCGCCAACTGTCACGAAGAGCGCGTCAGCGATACGCAAACTACATTAAAGGTTTACAGACACTGGTGCAGAGCATGCAGAGGTTTCATCACAAACCATATAAGTATACTCACCAGGTTGAACGCCTCTGCTTCTGTCGCGATAACGTCCAGTGTTGCTTACTTCTTCAAGTAGCTCGCCGTTGCGATAAATCATTACAGTATCGGCCATCGAGCCACTATATGATAAATCTACGCGTAACGAACCGAATCGAGACAGCATAGCGCGGTCAATTTCTGCAACAATGTTGCTATCTGAAACTGATACGGTTTCTGTTGATACGCCAGTTTGGCCTTCAGAGTCGGTAACCGTAAGGGTTACGTCATAGGCGCCTGTGCTCGCGTAAACATGCGTTGGGTTCTCTTCCGTTGAAGTAGAGCCATCGCCAAAGTCCCAGCTATAGCTGACAATGTCGTCATTAACGTCGTTACTGTTATTAGTAAAGCTTACTGATAATCCTGAAGCGTCATAGGTAAACGCAGAGTTAGGCGGTGTTGGGCCTACTTCACCAATACCGGTCACCACAAGGCTCCATGTGTTAACAGTGCCGTTGTCACCGTTGAACGTATCAAGCACGTTCAAGGTCCAATCGCCTGTTGCTACTTCGCCGTTAAAGGCATCAGAGTTATAGCTCTCAACGATATCATCTGTAGCGCCACCTTGATTCTGACGAAGAACGGTGGTCGTACCCTGAGGAGAGGTCAGTGATAGTACGAGATCACCGCTATAGGTGTGTGTGATATTTACCGACGCCTGCATCCCGAATACGGTTAAGTCGTCAGGTACGTTAATCACTAGGTCCACGCCAACATCGTCTGGATCTTCTTCATTCGGTAACGTAGGTACAGCATCACCAGAATATGCGTAAGGGAATTCGTTTAGCCCTTGAGGGTAAACGTAAAGGTTCGCTGATTTAGATTTCTCAATATCACCGCTTACACCGTTAACCGTAAAGCTGTACGGACCCCAAGGCGTGTCTTCAGATGTCTCTACGGTCAGTGTTACCGTATCGCCAGGCATTGCCGAGCTTGCACTTAAAGATGCGATATCACTTGGCTCTGCAAGCGATAGCTGTACTTCTTCTTCGTAGCCAGCAATTGAACCAACTTCAATAGTGAAGGTGTAGGTCTCACCCGCTTCAATTTCAGCTGAACCAGGTGTAATGCCCAGTTTAAAACCTGGAGTTGGATCAGCTTCTTCAAGTGCGTTAAGTACATTTAGGCGGTTACCAGACACGGTGCGACCATCAGCCCATAGGCTAGTTTCACCTGTAGACATTAACAGCTCTTTCATTTCAGATGGCGTAAGTTCTGGGTTTAGCGACCACACAAGTGCTGCTGCACCCGCAACATGTGGTGTTGCCATTGACGTGCCTGAGTATGCCGCATAGCCGTTACCTGGTACTGTAGATAGGATAGCTGTACCCGGCGCCGCGATGTCTACGGTTTCAATACCGTATGAGTAGCCGCTGTCTCCGTCAGTACGAGTGTGGCTAGCAACTGCAAGCAGACTGTTTGTTGTAGTGACGTAGTTAGACGGGTAGTTATCTACGTTGTCGTTGTTTGAACCAGAGTTACCTGCCGCAGCAACAAACAAAATACCCGCTTGGCCAGCTTCTTCAATAGCAGTTTCTAGCGCTTCACTATAGCCGCCGCCACCCCAGCTGTTGTTGGTAGCTTTAATATTGATGCCGCGGTTCTCTTTAAGGTCGGTGAAGTAATCGATACATTCAATAGCGCCAGCGGTTGAACCGCCGTCAGGACCTAAGAATTTACATGCAGCGATTGACACGTCATGGTTTACACCGACTACGCCAATTCCGTTTCCGCCCACAGCGCCAATTGTCCCGGCCACATGCGTACCGTGAGAATCATCGTCCATAGGATCAGAATCGCCGTTAAAGGCATCGATACCGTAAACATCGTCAATATAACCGTTGCCATCATCATCAATACCGTTTCCAGCAATTTCACCTGGGTTAACCCATGCGTTATCTGCAAGATCTTCATGATTGTAGTCAACACCCGTATCGATAACGCCGATGACCACATCGCTATCACCGGTTGTAATATCCCATGCTTCTGGTGCGTCAATATCCACATCTGCAGTACCGCCGGCTTGACCGGTGTTATTCAAACCCCATAGGTCACCATAAGAAGGATCGTTAGGTACCAAGGCTTTGCGGTACAAGAAGTTTGGCTCGGCGATTTTAACCGCAGGATTTTTCTTTAAGATTTCTATGGCGTCTTTTACAGACTTGCCACGAAGTTCCAGTTTGGCAATGCGACCATTTAAAAGGTTAGAGAAGCGATCATCTACCTCATCACGGTTTGCGTCACTAATTCGTGCACCTACCGAAGAGCGAGCGCGCATCTTTTCCGCTTTGCTTACATTTTCTTTGTACACAACGATAACGCTATCGTCGAAAATTTCGGCTTTTGCGGCGTGTGCATGACTAGATACCATTAGCGGTAGAAGGGCTAATGACAGTGCTGAAAGGCCTGTTTTAAAAGGCTTTGTTTTCATAATTAGATTCCATAATTAGCAATAATGCTTTAATCACAGAACCTTCTCGTTCGGTCTGATATAACTAACGGTTAAAACTTATAACGCAAATTTAAAAACCTGCCACCCCTAACAGTAAAATTTGCTCAAAAATACTACTTAACCACTAGGAAAAAGTGAGAAGAGAAGCCCAAAGTGGTACTTAATTACTATGACTTTTGACAGGTAGTTAAGATCTCTATGTCTTAGGGGCGCGCTGTAGCAATACCCGTTAAAAGACCCTACAAAAACTAGGTGGTCTTACCAATAATTACTCGGTGCGTGAATTTTCGTCAAATCTAGCACTATGGTATTACCCATAATAAATAACTTGCTGATTTAACGTGTGCTAACTGTATTTGACCTGTAATAAATACAACTTATTGGTGATGGATTCTCGCCGTCTTAAGGAGTGTTATAGAGGGGTCACCTTTGTTGTTAATCAAGGAAGCAGTCGTTCTCATGGACAAGAAGCTAAAGGTTAAAAAGAGCCAATTTGCTAATAACGCTAAGGCATGTAGAGCCGTTGCGTTGGCAGCCATTACGGGGTGTAGTCTTCTAACCGTAAATCTTCCTGCTTATGCTCAACAGTCCGACTTATCAACAAGCTCAGACATGGTGGAATCTTCTCTTTCAATGAGTCTGAATGCTCAAGCTATAACGATAGACGATGAAACGGTCTTCATCGCTGTTAGTCAGTTTGGGCTAAATAACATAACTAACATTATCCAAAGCGGCAACGGCGCCAACCTATCGAATGTTGTTCAAAACGGCAGTAATAACGAAGCTCTTATCACTCAGCTGGGTGAGGGGAACGTGGTTAATTTATTGCAGCAAAACAACAATAACTATTTCGAGATTATTCAAGATGGGTTCGACAATGTAGCCAATGTTAATCAATTGGGTGAACAGTCTTTTACTGTTTACCAGATAGGGAACGAAATGGTGATTAACATCACACAATATCAAGAATGATGTGATTGCCATAGGGAGACAAATGTGAAAATGAAAAAAACAAAAATAGCGAGTGCATTGCTTTTAGTAGCAGCGACAGGGTGGGCATCGGCTCAGGAAGTTCCAGCGAGTAAGACAGTTGATTTCAGTGCTTCCGCAGATTTTATTGCTGCAGCTGAAGGCAATGAAATTACGCTAACCCAAACGGCCCCAGAGGGAAATGAGGTAGGTAATGAATCTATTTTAAGTCAGGAAGGTGACTTAAATGCAATCTTTGTAGAAGTAACGGGTGACGCAAACGAAGTACTAGCTTCGCAAATGCAGTCAGGTAATACCTCTTTTGCAAGTGTCACAGGTAACGGCAACTTCTTAGAGTCTGAGCAAGATAGTTTAAATAGTACAGCCGATGTCGTTGTCGAAGGTGACGATAACACGGTTTCACTTGTTCAATTAGGTGATGGCGGCCCTATCGGTTTTATTTTTAATCGCTCAATAAATAGCATTTCGGGCAGCGGAAACACGTTATCAGTGTATCAGGGCGATGGTGGTAACTGGGCTAATAATGCCATTGCGGGTAACGACAATACGGTATTTGTTGATCAAAGTGGTGACTGGCACGAATCGTATGTTCGCGAGTTAAGCGGTGATGCAAACGTTATCGATGTTATTCAAGACGGCTATTACAACGTGTCTGACTTAACCGTTGTCGGCTCAGAAAACGAAATTGAAATTGACCAAGATGGCGACCAGAACGCTGTGGGTTGGAGCATGGTTGGCGACGGTAATGTGCTAGAGTTTGAACAAGATGGTGATGGCAACGAGATTACCACAGGAGTATTTGAAGGCTCTGGCAATGAAGTTAATATCGATCAAATCGGTGACGTTAACTTAGCTACCGTAGAAACTATCGGCGGACAAGCGAATACGTTCGAAATTAACCAAGTGGGCGAAGGCAACACGGCTTATGCTGGCGTAATTGGCTTATTCAACGAGTTTGATTTAACTCAGGTAGGTGATGCCAATGAAATCAGCACAGTTAATTTCGATGGCCTGTTTAACACCGTTGAAATTGAGCAAGATGGCGATGCCAACTTGGCGTTAGCACAAGCTGGTATTGGTGATGCAACTTACTACGCTGATGGCAACATCATTGAAATGTCTCAAGAGGGTGTTGAAAATACGGCATCAGTTGAGTTGGCAAGCAACGTTACATCAAGCTACAACGAAATTATGGTTTCGCAAACGGGCGAGCTTAACTTACTAGACCTATTGGTTAACGGTGACGACAATATTGTTAGTGTTATGCAAGAAGGCGTAGGAAACTGGGTAACAGACGACGCAGGTGGTCAGTTCGTTATTTCTGGTGATATGAATACATTTGAAGTTACGCAAATGGGTAACGATAACTTAGTTACAGGTAGTATCACTGGCAACGGCGGCACAGTAAGTGTTACGCAGGTTGGTGACTACAACGTAGCTACCGTTGTTCAGATGTAAACCTACAGATGTAAAAGTGAGTAGCCGGGCGTTTGCCCGGCTATATTCAGTAAAATGAAGTACTTGTATTGTTTCTCTCTTATCACACTGCTTTTTAGTGTGTTCTTTTCTCCGATTCACGCAGAAGAAATTCGGCTAGGTGGACTGTTGCTCGATAACAGTATTAGCCGCCAAGGCCACGAATTTGCCTCTCGCATTAGCCAATACTGGCGAGAAGTCCCAGACAGTTCGGGTAAGAACCTTGTTGTTAAAGAAATTATTGTGCCACAAGCGGGTACTCTTCTTTCGGTGATTTACGACAACAGAGTGGTTTATCAAACGTACATGGGGCGTAGACAAGTACCGTTAGATGAAAAAGTACAGCAAGCCATCATGTTAGTTTTAGACGCGGTGGCAAACGCGAGTATAGACAGTAGAAGCCCAGATTTAGCAGGGGACGAATGGTAATGAAAAAAGGGATATTGATAGCAGCCTTAATCGCGACTGGCTCGTGGACTTCAGCTAGTGTGAAAGCAACAGAGTTGGTGTATGAACCGATCAACCCGTCATTCGGTGGTAATCCACTTAACGGATCATTTTTATTAAGTAAGGCGAATTCACAAAACGCTCATACAGCGCCTTACAGCGAGCGCTCCTATGACGAACGCCTTCAAGAATCACTCGAACGCGCCTATATTAACCGTATAGTCCGCGAAATCACAGACATCGCATTCGGTGAACAAGAATATGATGAAGATGGAAACCCGATAGACAGCATATTCAATCAGGATAGTATTTTTGTTAGTGGTGACTTTCAGGTAGAACTAATAACGAGTAATCCTGACAGCATTGTTGTGAACATTACTAACTTACTGACAGGTGAGGTTACTGTCGTTGAAATTCCACGGTTTGGGTAGGGAAACACATGAGAAGTACCGTTTTTTTAATAGTGGCCATGGCGCTTGCAGGATGCCAGTCCATCACTAATACGCTGCCGCCAGATACAACGGCCGCTGATGTAATTAAAGACAGTGCCACATTGTCTGAAGTAAAAAGCTTGCCAGCGCCTATGGGACAAATTCCGGTTTCTGTATATGCGTTTAGAGACCAGACCGGGCAATATAAACCTAGCACTGGGGCAAGTTCGTTTTCTACTGCGGTGACTCAAGGCGCAACCTCTATTCTTGTTCAGACCTTAAGCGAGACATCGTGGTTTTTACCTGTGGAGCGTGAAGGGCTGCAGAACATTCTTACCGAACGCAAAATAATTAGAGCCGACGAAAGCAGCGGAGGCGATTTGCCGCCACTCACGACAGCTAGAATTATTATAGAAGGTGGGATAATTAGCTACGATACCAACATTCGTACCGGCGGCGCTGGTGTAGAGTACTTTGGCATTGGAGCGAGTGAACTGTTTAGGGAAGATCAAATTTCCATTTACATGCGTGCAGTTGACGTGAGAACAGGTCAAGTATTGGTGTCGGTTTCAACCTCTAAGAAAGTACTAAGCCAGGAGGTGAGAGCAGGCCTGTTTAGGTATGTTTCGCTTAAGCGCTTGCTTGAAGCAGAAACGGGCTACACGACTAATGAACCCATGTTCGAGTGCGTTAAACAAAGCATAGAAAAAGCGGTGACTGAGTTGGTGCTACAAGGAATGGAGAAAGGTGTATGGCGCGCGAAAGCGTAAGCGCCATACGCAATTAAATTCAATGGATTATCAGTTTATATGCTTACTTGTTGTGGTTGGCTAAACTGGTGATCGAACCACTTTATAAGCTCAACGCGATTTCGGCAGTCCGTTTTCCTAAATATGCTGTAAACGTGAGTTTTCACCGTATTTACGCTGATGTGTAAGCAGTCTGCAATCTCCTGATTTTGGGCACCATCTGCAATTTTGCGTGTGATGGCCAATTCCCTCTTGGTCAGCACAGTATGTGACGATTGAAGTGCAGCAACGGGTTTTGCTTTAGACACTAAATTGGCATCAATATAGCGACTCATAATCTCGCGACTGAACCATTTGTTGCCCGCCTGAACTTGTTGAACACCGCGAACCAGAAGTTCTAAGCTATCTTCAATATGGAAAATACCATTAATACCATGTTGCAGTGCCGCATAATGAAAATCGACGTCAGACTCTGGCACGTTGAAAATGACTTTGTTCAACTCTGGGTTATCGTTGACTACAGGCAAGTTGAGCATAGCGGCAGAGTCACAATACTGCGCATCGATAAAGAAGGTAAAGGTGTTATTAAGCACGCTTCGAGGTGGATGAATCGCACCGGTTGTGACGACAAATCCACATGACGGCAAAATACTTAGGAATCGTTCGTAAGCCCCATCCCTTCTAGTATTTTCTGAAAAACTTTTTCTTGTTAAAACGAACGCTTGATGTGACATGAAAGCTCCTTTTCGTGTCTATCAACCTTACGAACTATACATTGGCTTTACAATACTCCTCTGGTCTAACTTGCTCCTCCAAAGCGTAACAAAATGTAACAGTGAAAAACGCTTGTAAGTTTTGCTTAAATGCTAGAGCCTCTAAGTGTTCAACGAATTAAATATAAGTAAATTATCTCGATAAAAGCGGCTTGCCCCCTTTGTTAATAATGGTGTTAGTGTATAGTTCAACACCAAGTCATTCCTTCCATTATTTCAACACACAGAGAGAACCATGACCGTAAACGTTGACACTCAGTCTTTGATTGCATCAATGCGCGATGTAGTAGGGCAGGCCTATTTGTTAACTGATAAAGCGAAGAAGCAGCCTTACACTAAAGGGTTTCGTTTTGGTGCGGGCGAAGCGCTTGCGGTAGTGCGCCCAGGAACGCTTGTCGAAATTTGGCGTGTGCTTAAGCTGTGTGTTGAAGCCGACGTTGCGGTTATTATGCAGGCGGCCAATACAGGGTTAACGGGTGGCTCTACGCCAGATGGTAAAGATTACGACAGGCCTCTCGTTATTATCAGTACTATGCGTATTGATGATATTCAGTTAGTTGACAACGGAAAGCAGATCGTTGGCTTAGCGGGGAGCACCTTGTTTGGATTGGAAGAGACGCTTGCGCCTTATGGTCGCGAACCTCACTCTGTGATTGGTTCTTCATGTATTGGCGCATCGATCGTGGGGGGAATATGTAACAATTCAGGTGGTGCTTTGGTCAAGCGAGGCCCTGCCTATACTGAATTAGCGCTTTTTGCCCAAATCGACGCTAATGGCAATCTATCTTTGGTAAACAATCTGGGGATTAACCTAGGTAGTGAGCCAGAAGAAATTCTGAATAATCTTGAGAACAAACGTTACAAAGAAGCTGACGTTCAGCACCCTGACGCTCGTGCATCAGACAACGAGTATGATGAACGAGTTCGAGACGTTGATTCAGACACACCTTCGCGCTTCAACAATGACGGCAGAAGACTTCATGAAGCTTCAGGCTGCGCGGGTAAGCTTGCCGTGTTCGCAGTGAGGCTAGACACCTTTCCTATTCCTGAGAAAAAACAGGTATTTTATGTGGGGTCTAACGACGCCGCTGTGTTTACCAAAGTGCGTCGCGACATACTTTCTACTTTCAAGAACTTGCCTGACTCGGGTGAGTACCTTCACCGAGATTGCTACGACGTATCAAAGAAATACGGTAAAGATATGTTTATCGTTATCAGCAAGCTTGGCGCCAAATTTATTCCTAAGCTGTTTGCATTTAAGCGCAAATTTGACGCATTTACTGACAAGCTGGGCTTCTTACCCAACAAAATGTCAGATCGCGTTATGCAGTATATGAGCTACGTTTTTCCTAACCACTTGCCTACGCGAATGGAAGAGTACAGAGACAAGTATCAGCATCATTGGATATTGGAGATGAGCAACGACGGGGTAGATGAGGCCAAAGCCTACCTTGATGCTTTCTTTAAAACGAATGAAGGTAGTTATTTTGAGTGTACAGAAGAAGAAGCTGACAAGGCTATTTTGCATCGCTTTGTTGCTGGTGGCGCGATAGGTCGTTACCACGTTATGCACAGCAAAGACGTGGGCGCTATGATGACCATCGATGTTGCACTTCGCCGTAACGATCCTGACTGGTTTGAAGTGTTGCCTAAAGAAATAGACGACCAGATAGACACGAAACTGTATTACGGCCATTTATTCTGCCACGTAATGCACCAGAATTACGTGTTGAAAAAAGGGGCGGATGCCAAATTGTTAAAGGGTAAAATTCTGGAAACGTTCGATGCGAGAAGCGCTGAATACCCAGCAGAGCACAATGTGGGACACGAGTACTTTGCAAAAGATGCGCTGAAAAACTTTTACCGAGAATTAGACCCCACCAATAGTTTTAACCCGGGAATAGGCAAAACCACCAAACTTAAAAACTGGGCTGAGCATGATGGAAGTTGTTGTGGTGGGCATCATTAAGCGCAAATTACGCTTCCAGCCACTTGTGCATTGATAAAAGAGCCATAAAAAATGAAGTGACCCCCAATAGTTGGACTATCCAATTACTGGGGGGCTTTTTAGTGGTCTTGGTGCCAGCGATACTAAAAAGCGAGAGAGTCGAGGTTAAGTTCACTGACTGATTTTGCACCACATAGTGTCATCGCGACATGCATTTCCTGTTTGTACAGATCGAGTAAGTTCTCTACCCCTTGCTGGCCTTCAGCAGCAAGTGCATAAATAAAAGAGCGCCCTAGTAAAGTACAATCGGCACCTAATGCCAGCATTCTCACCACGTCCAAGCCGTTACGAATACCTGAGTCTACGAAAATACTTAGATCGCCTTTCACCGCGCTAGCAATCGCTGGAAGAGCCTTAGCGGTAGAAAGCACGCCATCTAGCTGACGACCGCCGTGATTGGATACTACAATGCCTTCTGCGCCAAAACTCAGCGCATCTTTGGCATCTTGTTCAGTTAAAATGCCTTTGATAATCATTGGGCCGTCCCAAAACTCTCTGATCCATTCTAAGTCTTTCCAACTGATAGACGGATCGAAATTGGCGCCCAACCAGCCAATATAGTCTTCCAACTGGGTCGGTTCGCCACGATAAGTAGAAATATTGCCAAGATCATGAGGCTTACCGAATACACCTACATCAAATGCCCAACGAGGATGAGTCATCGCTTGCAGTACGCGACGGCTTGCAGCAAATGGCCCACTCATACCGGAGTGTTTATCGCGATAGCGAGCCCCTGGTACAGGCATATCTACGGTAAAAACCAACGTTGTTACACCCGCTGCTTTGGCGCGCTCCAGAACATTCTTCATAAAGCCGCGATCGCGAAGCACATAGAGCTGAAACCACATTGGACGTTCAATGGCTGGTGCGACTTCTTCAATAGGACATACTGACACCGTCGACATGGTAAACGGGATGCCTTTGTTTGCTGCCGCTTTAGCGGCTTGCACTTCACCACGTCGCGCATACATTCCGGTTAATCCCACGGGAGCAAGGGCAATAGGTAAAGCCAATTGTTCACCAAAGACCGTTGTAGAAAGGTCAAGCGACGACATGTTTCTCAGCACTTGCTGCTTTAATGCAATGTCAGCCAAGTCAGTTTCATTGCGTTTAAGTGTATGCTCTCGATAGGCACCACCATCAATGTAGTGAAATAGGAACGGCGGTAATATTTTTTGCGCAGCGCGTCGATAATCAGTCGGCGATGAAATAATCATGTCTTTAATCGATTGTAATTAACTTGATAAAAATATAACGTTTCTCGCCTTAGGGATATACGGCAACAATGAAATTTATCTTTTCCAAAAGTGAAGTAATAACGTGAGAGCAGACGATTTAATTCTCTTTGCACAAATTGCGGAGATGGGCAGTTTTAGCAAAGTGGCAGAGGCGAACAACATTACCAACTCGGTAGTCAGTAAGCGAATAGCAAAGCTTGAAAAAGAGCTGGGAACGCAGCTTTTGTACCGCACTACTCGCAAACTCACGCTTACCGAAGCGGGTCAAGCTTTGAAGCAAGGCGCCATGAATGTAAAGGCGTCCACGCAGGAAGCTATCGACACAATTTCTGGATACAGTGAACAAATATCCGGACACATTAAAATGTCGGTTCCAACGATTTCGGGCGATTTACTGTTAGCCGATGCGGTAGCTGAGTTTTGTACCCTTCATCCAGGGCTAAGCGTTGATATGTCTCTAGATAATCGATTTGTAAATCTAGTCGAGGAAGGGTTTGATCTTGTTATTCGAACGGGATATTTGGAAGACTCAAGTCTGATCGCACGGCACTTTTTAGATTCCCATTGGGTGGTTTGCACATCGCCGGATTACATTAGACGAAAGGGCAGGCCTAAAGCACCAGAGGATTTGAGCTTTCACAACTGTTTGTTGTATTCCTACCACACATCCGGCGCAAGGGAGTGGGAGTTTACGTCGTCTCAAGGCAGTTACACCATCACCGTAGATGGCGCATTTTCAAGTGACAATGCAGGGGCGCTTCGCAAAGCAGCCCTTGCTGGTAGAGGTATTGCCTACGTACCTAAATGTTTGGTATTCGAAGATTTATGTAATGGAACACTGGTCGATTTGTTTCCAGAGCGGGTAGGTAAGGTGTTAGGCGTTTATGCCGTTTATCCTTTCAGCCGCCAGCCATCTCGAAAAATTAAGCTGTTAATTGAACATATCAGGCAGCGCTATCTATCTATGTCTGATTATTTTTGATAAGCCAACGCTATTGAGTGTTGGCGTTAAAGTAAAATTAGTCTCTAAATTAAATAACCAACTAGTAGAGTGAATTGTGGTGTTTATAGGGCTCGGTATTACTGAAAAGCCTTTCTTTCATAAGGTCATAGGGATATGTCATCACATTACCAGGTTGTGTTTTTGTAATGTCGAAAGCGTCGTAGAGTTCTCCAGTCAAGGTATATGAACGATATGAAAGAGTGTTCTCGTGTACTTTTATAGCTTGGTAAGTCGGCGTATTTTCTCCGACTCTTTCTAACGTAACATTGAATTTTTCGTATTCATCCCACCGCGTTTTCTTTAGTGGATAAGCTTTAGGACTGCTACTTGCCGTAACAAAAACACTATTTACATGCGTGCCCTGCTCGCTTTTTATACTCCCTCTAGAGTAAGCATGATCGTGTCCTTGTAAAACCAGATCAACATTGAATTCTGTTATCAATGGCAATAAAGCACTGCGAACTGCGGGCTCGTCTTGCCCCGGACTATTTAGTGGCATTCCACAGTTTGAAAATATTGGGTGATGAAAGGCGATAATTTTCCATTTTGCTTTACTTTCACTAAGTGTCTGTCTTAGCCATTTTGTTTGCATTGCGAATGCCGTCTCATTGTGCCTGATTTCCGTATTAACAATGAATACGTCGGTATTAGGGTAATGCAAAGTATAAGCTGTCTCTTGTAATTGATTTGATAACTCCGGAGAGGTTGGAAGCTTAAACTGATCTTGCCAAAAGCGGCTTAAAACCCACTGTTTTCCGCCATCGGTTAAATGCTGATGGGCATATTCATGGTTTCCAACCACGGGGACTACTGGAATTTCTGCGTGTATGAACTGCCCTGCAGAAAACCACTGCGCCCATTCTAAGTCCCTAGCTCCATGGTCTACAAGATCACCAGTATAAAGAGCAAAGTCTGCATCGGGCATCGCCTTAAAGCCCTTTCTCAAGAGTGCTGGAAATTGTTCGCGCATGCCATTTTGTGCGTCTGAAAAGTACAGAAATCGTGTAGTTGAGGAGGAGGGGAGACCGGCCGTCTTCGTCATATACCATTCAGACCATTTCCCTAAGCCTCCTCGTACTCTATACGCGTAACGCGTATTTGGTTTTAAGTTTTTAAATGTAACTTCGTGATATGCAACGTCGGCGAGGTGCGTGTTGTAGTGATATTGAGCTCTCTCTTGATTAACATTGTCTCTCGATTGCTCATGAACGTTAGAAGGTATTGAGTTACCTCTGCGCAATTCAGCGCGCTGTGTTTTTGCTTTGTAGGTTTTTGCACCCAAATCGAATCTGGCGGCTGATGTAACAGGTGCAATTTGGGCAACCGTAATTTCAACTTCTTCCGACGTGCGCCAATTAACAGAAAAGCTTTCACTAGGAAGTTGGGTAGGATTAAGTATAACCCTGTCAGGGTATTCGCTTGCTTGCTGCCAAATTGGTGTGCTAGCAAGTGCTATAGTAGGTATGCAACTAAGTAATAGTATAAGCACGAGATGCTTCATATCAATGCCTCTTGTGGGCAGACATCTGCAACCTGCAGATGCCTGCATTAGACTAGAAGGTAGTGCGAACGCCTACGCCGTATGTTGCTGGAGCACCAACGAGACGAGCACCTGCATTGAGTTCTAGAAAATATTCTTCATCAGTAATGTTTCGACCATATGCAAATGCGGTAAACCCGTTACCCAACTCAAGGTCCATATTGATATTAAGCAAGCCGTAATCAGGCACCGTATTGCCAGCACCTGCATTCAATCGGTTAGTTTCTTCGTCGTGGTAGGTATAGGTCAGACGAGTAGAAAGTAACCGGTTAGTTGCAACGAAAATGCTATGATTGAGCGAGATTGAATATGAAAGCTCGGGTGAGCCAGGTAACGGGTCTCCAACTGTATTTTGCACATCATCGACACGGTTAGATGAAAACTCCGTAATTTCTGTATCGAGATAGGTAACAGATGAATTGAACGTTAATTGTTGTTCGCCATTGTTTAACAGCTGGGCGTTGAAGGAAGCTTCTGCACCACGAACTTCAGCCGCTCCAACATTTGTTCGTCCATTGGTGTCATTTGAAAGTCGAGTAGTTGCTTGCATTTCTTCAAAATCGTAAGCAAATAAGTCGACGCTAGCACTCAAGCTCTCGTCGGTATAACGCAACCCCAGTTCAAATGAATCTACGGTTTCAGAGTCAAATGGCTCAGTCTCTTCTAAAGAGAATATTGATGTACCATCAAACCCCCCTGCTCTGTATCCGTTGCCAATAGAGGCAAAAATATTCAGGTTATCAGAAAGGTAGTATTGGGCGGTTAGCTTACCTGAGACATTATTGTCGTCAAAATCTCTGTCCCAAGAAAACAGGCCAGGGGAGTTGAATACTTCCTCATATATAGAAGTTCCCCAAGGGTCTAAGTCTTGGTTGTAGCCTGAAAACTTAGCAGTATCTTGAGTATAACGAACGCCCGCAGATAATTTCAGGTCGTTGTTTACAAACCAATCAACGTTGGCAAACGTAGCAAAGCTGTTTCGAGTCTGACTATACGGAGAAGTGTACTGGGAGCGAACTGCGAAGCTTGTCCAATCGCTTACGAAGTCCACCGAGTCGCTGACATAGAAGACACCTGCGATCCAATCAATGTCTCCTCCTTGACTATCACTGAAGCGAATTTCTAAAGAGGACTGGTCAAGTGTTTCATCAAATGCATATTTGTAGCGAGGAAATGAGGTTCCGTCACCATTTCCCCCCATATTACGCTCACTTTCTTGGTAGCCAAATAGCACGTTTACGTTCAAATCAGTGTCTATTTGATGAGCTAATTCTCCGTTTACACCTTCGATATCTATAGTGTGTCTATAGTACTCATCCGCGTAAAACGCATATGGGTCGTCGTTTTCGCCTGCATTTCTGCTCATACCAGAGCCTGTCTCATTTTCCAAAGCGATACGATCGTATTGAAGTGTGTCGCCATTATCAGAGCTCATAAAGTAGCGCAAAGTTAAGTGAGTGTTGGCCTGGAAGGTATAAACCCCGGTTGCACGAAAGGCAAATAGGTCTTTATCACCAAACCCGTCTCGCTCTCCCGGATCGGTTACGGCCGGAATTACCCCCTCAAAACCTTCTGGCACATAACCAGCGAACAGGCCCGCGCCTTTGCCGTCCATGTAACCACCACCTTGTTCAAATTTCGTAGCGATACGTACCTTTAAATTATCAGAAACGCTTCCGCCAAATGCAGCTTCACCCTGTGTATACTCGTAACTTCCATACTCTACGCTGGCATAGCCTTCGAATTCGTCTGTGGGACGCTTTGTGATGGCGTTAATGACTCCTGCTGTTGTATTACGTCCGTAAAGTGTTCCTTGAGGGCCCTTGAGGACTTCAATTCGCTCTAAGTCGAACAAAGGCATGCCAAGATAAGCATTAGACGTTTGGTAGATACCATCAACATGTAATGCGACAGAGGGGTTGCCATTTGGTTTGTAGTCATCAGCCCCACCAATACCACGAATTGTAATGAAACTATTGTTGGCTCCGCCAAATGCAGAGTTAATTGATATGCCCGGCAGTGCATCTACCAATCCTTTGAAATCAGTGACCCCCGCATCTTGAATCTGCTGTGTATTCAAGACAGAAACAGCCGCCGATACATCCATTAGGTTGGTGTCACGTTTTGTAGCTGAAACTACTATTTCGTCGATAGGTGCTCCATTGACAGCAGTGTCCTTTGGGGTAAGAGACATCTGGGGCCCACGTTTCTTTATTACAAACGCCCCATTCGTTTGCTTGACGGCCTCTAACCCAGAATTGAAAAGCAATTTTTCAAGCGCTTCATCTATTTCATAGTTCCCATTTAGCGCAGGAGCTTTAATATTATTGACCAGTCGCCCAGGTGCGATGATCACAATGCCCGACTTGAATGAAAGTTGGTTTAATGCCGATGCCAAAGGAGCTGGCTCAAGTTCAACGCTTATGCTTTCTTGGGCAGCCGCAATTGCAGCGGTATTTAGTGACAAAGCTGTACAAATGGAAAAAGCTAACAAGTGTTTCTTTACACAACGCGACGATGTCATTTTACATTCTCCGTTACGGTCAGTGGTTTACTACCGATTGAGTTCAAATTAAGTGTGTTGCAGTCGACTGTCGTGAACAAAGAGGCAAAGAGAGGAAATCTTTTTCAAAACTATGTCAGGTTTCATAAAACCTTCATGAATGTAACTAAATTGTTTGCGGCACTTTTGCATTCAAAAAAGTACCGCTAACTGCTAATTTTCAGAATAGGTGAATGTAATTGTGCTACTTGTTCTCACCATTTCCAGTGGATAAGCCGCAGGCAAAGAATCGAGCAATGTGTGAACATTGGAAGGGGTAACTATCGTGTTTATCGTAACAGCATCAGAACTAAAACCTTCAAGAGAGAGGGTCTGCTCTACATAAGGTTGTATTCGATACAAGAACTCTGTAATAGGGGTATTATTAAAAATAAGTTTATTGTCCATCCAAGCGAGTGTTTCTTTATCTGAGAAAGTCGTTATGCTCGTCATCGGTCCCCCAGTTAGTGGTGCAGAAACTCGTTCTCCTTGAGATAGGAACACAGGTGCTTCGCCTTTACCTGAAACTTTAACACTGCCCTCCACAACACTTACTCGAGTGGTTTTTTTGAAGTTATTTACATCTACTTCAAATTCAGTGCCTGTCACTTCTACAGTATTAACACCACTATTTACTATGAAAGGTTTATTGGTCATCGAGACTACATCAAAAAATGCTCTTCCTTGACTCAGTTCAATAGAACGGGTTGTGTCTAGCTCCGTATACGAAACACTACTTGTAGGACCAAGAGTGAGTTTGCTGCCATCAGGCAACGTAATATTCTTTATTTGTGCTGTTGTCGTAGAGTAAGCAAAGACGTGGCTGGGTTGAGAAAATGATTGGTCCTGTTTATTTAGCAGAGTAATAACTGTAATAACTAAAGTCGCAGCGAACGCTACGAGCGCACCAACTTTCTTGTACAGGTCTTTATATTTGAGTAGGGTTGATTTGCCTGTTTCTAGTGTTGAATTTCTTTCGGTCTCATATGCAATAATGTCATCAGTAAAACCTGTTTTATCCCACATTTTAGCAATAGCTTTAAACGCGTTGCGATGACGTAGGGAATGGGTGTACCACTTGGTAAATGCTTCCTGATACTGATGTGCTAAGTCTTCATCGTTCATTAAAGTAAACCAATGAATGGCTTGTTCATTGATAGACTTTTCAGCATTAAGATGGGTGACGTTTGAATTCTGTTTCACGTTCAATCTCTTTGTTCGTTTTTCGCTAAGGCACAATCAATCATTTGCATCTACTGAGCTTGCGAGGATAACCAGTGCACTGTTAAGTTGCCGACATACATCGGCTATACTCCATCCAGTATCGTCAGAAATCTGTTGATAGGTTTTGCCTTCAAGTCGGCTTGCACTTACGATGTATTTTTGCTTTTCCGACAAAGTGCAAAACAAAGCCCCTAGTTGCTGCAAAGCTTGCTGTGAATGCAAAATTTTATCGGGCTCAGATAGTGACAGTAACTCTGATTCAAACGACTCGTCGTTACCGGGTACAACGTTCGCAATCCATCTATCTGATTTCAAAGAACGCAGTGTCAGGTTAATTGAAACCTTGTATAAAAACGCCTTAGGGTTTTCAATATGCTCGCGAGATTTCATCTTTGCCAGCTGGTAAAACGCGTCTTGCGCTACATCCTCAGGGTCTGGAGGACCTGAACCAAAGGTTTTTCTTAAGAAGGCGCATAATCCCTCCCAATGCATATGATAAAACGAAGAAAAATCTGACTTTTTAGTGGGCACTTTCGCCTTTGGCAATCCTTTGCGAGGGGAGGCTATTTCATTTTCTTGTTCACCAACAAAACCAACAGCGTGTACTTTAGATAACGTATTCACATTAATCCCAAACAAATATCTTTCGAAAAGCGGTGTATTTTGGAAAGGAGACTATGTTAATTACTAATTATTACAGAATTAGTGTATGTCCCTAGACAAGCAAACAGTATGTTATTTGAGAGCGTTCAAATGTCGCTGGAAGATAGATAAATAAAACACTACGAACGCTCGCTATATGAAGAAATTGTTTAGTTAGCGCAGTCGGAATCTGAACGTTCCGACTTTATATGCTTACACCAAGCTTGAACCGATTCAAACCTTCACAAGTAGAAAATATAAAGTTTGTTCGCATTACACAGGGTTTCAACTTTCCTGTCAGTGAAAAGGGATTTGCTATGAAAGGCCAAGTAAACAACTCCACCATTCTTCTTCCTGTATTTCTCCCCGCCGTCGTCATTATTTTGCTTCTGGTGATCGGAACCATCAGCAATCCCGAACTTGCCGGTGAGGCCTTTGACAGTACATTGGCATGGATTACAGAAACCTTTGGTTGGTTTTACATGTTGTCGGTCGCTATCTTTTTGGTATTCATTGTATCGGTAGCATCATCTAGCTGGGGGAACATAAAGTTGGGGCCCGATCATGCAGAGCCTCAATATAGCTTTCCCGAATGGTTTTCTATGTTGTTCTCAGCAGGCTACGGTGTAGCGCTGCTCTACTTTGGCGTAGCAGAGCCTGTTCTACACTATTCTTCACCACCTGCAGGAGCAGCTGAAACTGTTGATGCGGCGAAACAAGCCATGCAAATCGCATTTTTTCATTGGGGCTTTCACATCTGGGCGATCTACGGGCTAGTCGGTTTAGTTCTTGCCTATTTTGCTTTTCGACATGGCTTGCCGTTATCTATACGTTCGGCTTTGTATCCGCTGATAGGGGATAAAATTTATGGCCCTATAGGTCACGCGGTAGATGTATTCGCCATTCTCGGTACATTATTTGGTATTGCCACTACGCTCGGGCTATCCGTTACACAGATCAATGCGGGGCTAAATTATCTTTCCGGCGATATCCCCATTGATATCATGGTGCAGGTAGGCACCATTGCTATCGTAACCATTGCCGCAACAATATCGGTTATCGCGGGAATGGATAAAGGCATTAAAAGGTTATCAATTCTTAATATGGTTCTGGCTGTATCGCTTATGAGTACCGTTTTTATCTTCGGAGAAACGGTTCATATTTTAGAAACCTTTTTACAGAACACAGGAAGTTATATCAACGGCATCATTGAACGTACCTTTAATCTTCAGGCCTACAGTCGCAGCGATTGGATTGGGAACTGGACGCTGTTTATTTTTGGCTGGACCATCGCTTGGGCGCCGTTTGTAGGCATGTTTATCGCCAAAATAAGTCGAGGCAGAACCATTAGGCAGTTTGTTTTTGGTGTAATGCTTGTGCCTACCATGTTCACCTTCCTTTGGTTTTCCGTGTTTGGCGACACCGCGCTAAATGCCATTATGAACCAAGGTGTTACTACACTCATTAGCGATGTGCAGGAAAACGAAGCCGTTGCCTTATTTAAGCTCTATGACTTGCTACCTGGCGCGTCAATCATGTCAGGCTTGACCGTGTTATTGATCATTACGTTCTTTGTGACGTCATCAGATTCTGGGTCGCTGGTTATCGATTCTCTTGCTTCTGGTGGTAAAGAAGAAAGCCCGGTTTGGCAGCGTATCTTCTGGGCGTGTTTGGAAGGAACCGTTGCAGCGGTGTTGCTGTTGGCTGGCGGACTGAATGCTCTGCAAACGATGACCATTGCGAGCGCCTTACCATTCGCTTTCATTATGCTAGCGTCTGTAGCAGGTCTATGGCGTGCGCTTGTCATTGAAGGCTACCGAAACAACAGTTTGAAGGCGAATACGCTTAATAGAAACCACGGTCGCTCGACTAGCCTAAAAGGCCGACTCGCAGCAATGGTCGATTACCCAAGCCGAAATGAGGTTCATGAGTTTATTGATAAAACTGTGATTGCAGCGATGAAAGACGTACAAGCTGCTTTGAAAGCGAGAGAGTGGGAGGCGTTTGTTAAGCTTGATGAGGAAACGGGAAGGGCCACCTTCACTGTTGAGCGTCACGATCACATGGATTTTATCTACGATATCCGTATGACTGAATATTTAGTGCCAGGGTTTAGCTACGCAGAACTGCGTTCAGAAGAAGACGAGTCAGAAAAATATTTTCGTGCTGAAGTATTCCTTCGCCGCGGAGGACAAGCTTACGATATTTACGGATATGACAAAGAGAGTATTACTAAGGACATCTTAGATCAGTTCGAAAGTTATCTGCACTTCCTCGATACCAGCCCAGGCGAACTGCCTTGGGAAATGGATGCGTATGATGACATGTTGACGCAGCCTAGGGGAAATGATTAAACCGCGGATGGCTTAGAAAGAAAATCGGAGAGAAAAAGCGTAGACGCAGTTTGTTTAAAAAAAAGAGCGAGTAAAATCCTTTACTCGCTCAGTAAGATGGCCACCTCTTCTGAGGGAAAGTAGCCGTCGGAGAACTGTTGGTTTTCTCTTACGCTAATCGGTTGATTATTGAAGAGAAATCCATCCCTGCATTGCCTTCTTCGCAATGCATTTCAAACCACTTTGCAGCAAGCTCACCCATAGGTACTTGCGCGTTGACGCCCTTCGCGCCCTGCATGGCCAGCCCCAAGTCTTTGAGCATAAGCGCAGAAGCGAAACCGCCAGCAAAATCGTTATCAGCAGGGCTTTGTGGCCCTACACCTTTTACAGGGCAGTAGGTGGTCATTGACCATGTCTGTCCCGAGGCATTTGACGCGATATCGAAGAACACTTGCGCATCTAAGCCTAGTTTTTGTGCCAGCTGGAAGCTTTCACACGTCGCAATCATGGTCGCGCCAAGTAACATGTTGTTACAAATCTTTGCTGCTTGTCCCGCACCATGGCCGCCCGCATGGACGATTTTTTTGCCCATTGCGCTAAGTACACCATGGGCTTTGTCAAAGGCATCAGCGTCGCCACCCACCATAAACGTGAGTGTGCCGCCTGCAGCCGCTGAAACACCACCAGAAACCGGCGCATCCAGCATTTTAAGGCCTTTTTTCTCTGCCAGTTCTGACACACTCTTCGCCGTTTCTACGTCGATGGTGGAGCAATCAATAAGCAAGGTGCCTTCACGGACAGAAGCCAATATCTGATTTGAATAGATATCTTTTACGTGCTTGCCTGCTGGTAACATAGTGATAACGATGTCGGCCTCAGCAGCAGCTTGCTCGGTACTTTGCGCAATAGTGCAGCCTGCCTCTTTGGCTTTAGCTAGCGCCGCTTCGCTTAAGTCAAAAGCTAATACGTTGTAATCGTTCTTAACCAGGTTATCTGCCATCCCTGAGCCCATATTACCTAGGCCAATAAATGCAACTGTGGTCATAATAGTCTCCTCACTTAGCCCATGGTTGGAATAACAAAGGCGTTGTCGTTCGTACCTGAGCCATCAGGCCAGCGCTGCGTAATGGTCTTAACCTTGGTCCAGAATTTCACCCCTTCCATACCGTGCTGGTTGGTATCACCAAATGCAGAGCGCTTCCAGCCCCCAAAGGTGTGGTAAGCAACTGGCACAGGAATAGGTACATTAATCCCTACCATGCCCACGTTTACACGTTGCGCAAATTCGCGCGCCGCATGGCCGTTACGGGTGTACATAGCAACGCCGTTACCGTATTGATGGTCACTTGCTAAGTTAACCGCTTCATTGAAATCTTTCGCGCGCACCATTTGCAGCACAGGGCCAAAAATTTCTTCTTGGTATGAACGCATGTCTTTGGTCACGTGGTCAAAGAACGTTGGGCCGATGAAGTAGCCTTGACTGTCGTCTGGGATCTGACTGGTTCTGCCGTCGTAAACAAGCTCAGCACCTTCTTCTATGCAAAGGTCGATATAGCCTTCAACGCGCTCTTTGTGCGCAGCAGTAACCACAGGGCCATAATGGGCGTTAGGATCTTCACTATGACTTACCATAATGTCTTTAATCGCTGGTATAAGCTTGGCTTTCAGTTTTTCAGCAGTTTCATCGCCCACCGGAACAACAACCGGTAGCGC
This sequence comes from Alteromonas sp. DY56-G5, assembly GCF_041414725.1. NCBI lineage: Bacteria > Pseudomonadati > Pseudomonadota > Gammaproteobacteria > Alteromonadales > Alteromonadaceae > Alteromonas > Alteromonas sp. DY56-G5. The sequence continues at coordinate 53,834 of NZ_JANHZQ010000012.1, forward strand.
CATACAGCGTTCACCAGCACTGCCGTATGCAGCACCAACTAAGTCCGTTACCACCTGATCCAAATCTGCATCAGGCATTACGATGCCGTGGTTTTTCGCGCCGCCCATAGCCTGAACGCGCTTACCAGCACGAGCGCCACGCTCGTACACGTAGTTAGCGATATCAGAAGAGCCTACAAAGCTCACCGCCTTAATAGTTTGATGATCTAAAATCCCATCAACCACTTCTTTGTTACCGTGTACAACGTTAAGCACTCCTGCAGGAAGGCCAGCTTCAATCATAAGCTTTGCCAGTTCAACAGGTACTGACGGATCGCGCTCTGATGGCTTTAAAATGAACGCGTTACCGCAGGCAATTGCCACACCGAACATCCACATAGGGATCATGGCCGGGAAGTTAAATGGCGTAATACCTGCCACTACACCAAGTGCTTGGCGCATGGAATACACATCGATTCCCGGGCCTGCGCCTTCGGTATATTCACCTTTTTGCGCATGAGGGATACCACAGGCAAACTCGATAACTTCAAGGCCACGCTGAATATCACCTTGCGCATCAACTAATACTTTACCGTGCTCGCTCGATAATAGTGCCGCTAAGCGGTCGCGGTTTGCTTCAACCAGCTCTTTAAACTTGAACATTACACGAGCGCGTCGTTGAGGATTTGTTGCTGCCCACTCAACCTGTGCAGCTTGGGCTGTTTCAATTGCATAGGCCAAAGTTGAAGTGTTAGCCAAGCTTACTTCAGCCTGTACTTCACCGGTGTTAGGCGCAAATACCGACGCGGTATTCTCGCTGCTATCCTCAAAATCTTTACCTGCAATAAAGTGAACAATCTTTCTCATGACATAGCTCCTGTAATTTTTAACAATATTGAAACCTTGTGTTTGCAAAGACAATACATATACTTGCAGTATGGTGCTGTAAAAATGCAGGTGTTTAAGTGAATTGGGACGACATGCGTTTGTTTCTTGGTTTGGCAAGAAATGGTCGTGTAGCTGTTGCAGCTAAAGGCTTGAAGGTAGACCCTACGACATTAATTCGTCGTGTAAAAAAACTGGAGGACTCATTAAATTGCAAGTTGTTCGAGCTAACTAGAAAGGGGTATGTGCTTACCACCCATGGCAGTGAGCTAGTTACGTATATTGAAAAGGCAGAACATTATTTTCTAGAGGCACAAAATGAATTAGGTGATGAACGCTCGCATTTGGCAGGTACGATCAGAGTGAGTGTTTCTGAAGGTTTCGGTAGCTGGTTTTTGGCGCCTTTACTACCCGATTTTAAAAAGCAGTATCCGGGGATCAGTATTGAGCTTGTGGCAACCAGCGGCTTTTTAAACCTGAACAAACGAGAAGCCGATATGGCTATCTTGTTAGAAAAGCCCAGTAAAGGCTTGCTAGTTACACAAAAATTGACTGACTATAACCTTTACCTTTATACCCACCAGTCCCTTATCAGCGACAACGAACCACGAACATTACAAGAGCTCACCGCCTTCAATTTAGTGAGTTACGTGCCCGATTTGGTGTATGCGCCTCAATTAAAGTTCATTGAAGAGACTGCTTTGTCACAATTGAGTGCCCTTCGCAGCACCAGTATTAATGCGCAGTATCAAATGCTTGTAAATGGTGCAGGGGTGGGCATTTTGCCTAAATTTATGGCTGAAACTCAGCCGGGCTTAGTTAGACTCATTGAAAACGAGATTCATATTAAGCGTACGTTCTGGCTTGCCACACACAAGGAAACCCATTCTCAAGCCCGCTTTCAGGTGTTTACACAATGGCTTACAGATAAAGTTACACAATACCATTCAAAATTTCTCGACTAAAAAATTAGACATTTATCTACTGTCTTTTGCAGGGTAAATATGTAAAAAATAGCGTAGCAGCGTCGAAAAACTCTCCACGCTTTAATGCAAGTGGCTGAATGTGGTCTAGGCTTTACATAGCACATACCAAAACTAGGACAGCACGCCCTGGCGAACAGGCACATTTTAGCGTGACGATTGCTTAACCTTGTATGCATTTATCAATTTATCGTTAAGGCAAGGTTGGTTACTGCCGATATACGGCATATTACTGTAATTCTCTGTCAGGGAAGGCCCTATGTTCAATAAACACTTAGTGAAAGAAAACGAAGCGCTTCGCGAGGAGCTACATATACTCAAGCAAGTGCGAGATGGCTTGCGCGAAGAAATGATCTTTCTGAATCTTAATGAACGTGGTGAAATTGAAGCCGTCAACGAGATGTTCGAGAAAGAGCTAGGTTACTCACTCTCTCAAGTGAAAGGGCATCGCTTCTTTGAATTTGTTCCCGAGATTGCCAGAAACACGCCTCACTTTAAAAAGCTGAAAGATTCTATCGAGCAGCGTGTTCATTACTGGGGGGCGATTGAGTTTCTTCGTGAAAATGGTGAAGAAGCGTGGTTAAGGGGCGTAGTTGAACCTATTTTTGACGGAAAAGGGAATATTCACAAATTCTCAGTTAACCTCAACGACCTCACGCGCACTATAGCCAACTCGAAAGAACACGAAGATTTGGTGGCCGCACTACATAAGTCAAATGCAGCGATTGAATTCGATTTAAACGGCAATATTCAAGACGCAAACGAAGCTTTCCTAAAAACCGTTAAGTACAGCCTTAACGATATTAAAGGTCAGCATCATAGAATTTTCTGTGATACGGAGTATGCGAATTCCCGCGAATATAAAACGTTTTGGGAACGACTTGCTCAGGGTGAATTCGTCGCAGGAAGATTCGAACGTTTCGATACTCACGGCAACACTATTTGGCTGGAAGCCACCTATAACCCGATTTGTGATTCTCACGGTCGTATGTATAAAGTGGTTAAGCTGGCTACTGATATTACTGAGCAGGTGGCACGAGAAAATGCCGTGTCCAGTGCTGCTGATATCGCCTACCGTTCTTCAAACACAACGGATCAAATCGCCACACGAGGAAAGGAAGTCATTAGCGAACTGCTTTCTGAAATGTCTTCATTGTCGCAGCAAATGGATAGGGCAAAAGAGGGGATTAATGCGTTGGACGCTCAGTCTCAACAAATTGCCACTATTATCGGAAGTATCAGTGCTATTGCCGAACAAACCAACTTGCTTGCTCTAAATGCTGCGATTGAGGCGGCACGTGCTGGCGATCAGGGGCGAGGTTTCGCTGTAGTTGCTGACGAGGTGCGTCAGTTAGCATCGCGTACAACCGAAGCCACGGAAGAAATTATCAACGTGGTTAAACACAACCAGACATTGGCCACCGACGCAGTGAACTTGGTTAATGAAGGTGATGAAAAAGCGCAATCAGGGCTCAACTACGCCAGAGAGGCGGGTGAAGTTATCGAACAAATTCAAGACGGTGCAAAAGAAGTCGTTGATGCAGTAGGCCAATTCAGCAGTCGATTGGGAAGCTAGTAGCACAGAGAAACAGGCTTACCGATAAGTGTAAACAGTCTAAGTTCTTACCAAATAAAACATCGCTCAAAACAGAATTCATCCTACCTTGGTAGGATGAATTCGCCCCTATTGCAGGATGTGCTTTTTAACGTAGCCTGTATAGCATAACCCTGTAATAAAAGGCTTGCAGGGGCGGTTATGTCAGGTTTTACGAAAATATCTACAGCTATAGTGGCCGTATTCATTGGCTGCTTTTTGGTTTTTACCTGTCTGGTCTACTTCCACATACAAGATAACATTGAGGAAGAGATGACGGGCGCGCTTAATCAAGTGCGAGAAATGGTCAACCTCAATATCCCTGTTGCTGATATCGAAGCGATTGTAGAGCCTAGCCCTCACTTATCCGCCCATTATTTCACGGGGCGCCTTCAGGCAGAGCAGACTTCAGTGATGTCGACAACTGGGCGCACTGCACTCACACCCGTTATCATCCCAATTCAGGAAAATCAGTATCTTATTGTTACGCCTTTTGATGCTACTGAACTCACCCAGAATCTCACTTTTTTTGCCTTGGTGGCGGGACTGTTTTTCGCAACCTTTGTCCTGTTGCTGTTTACGTTAAAAGTGGCGGTTAAGCAAAGGTTAGTGCCGCTAAATCAGCTCGCTGACGCGTTATCTGAGCTTCGAGAAGGCAAGGAATCACAGCCCCTGCCACATTCAGATATCACCGAAATGAACAGGGTGTTAGACCAGTTTAAGCATCTGCAAAATGCACTTAAATCAAAAGAAAAGCAGCTCATAAAAATAGATAAGCAGTTAGCTCTTCTTCAAGAGCAAGAGCGTAATTACCTTGCCAGAGAGCTTCACGATAATGTGGGGCAGTTGCTGACCACGATAAAAGCCCACGCCTATATTTTGGTTAACGCAAAAGAGCGATCTGTTGTTGAACTGTCGGCACAGAAAGTTCAAGTGATGTCACATCAAATAAGCGATGCAATTAGAAAACTCACTGCTCACCTACACCCGCTTGTTTTAGATAGAGTCTCTCTTCAGTCGTCGCTTGAGCGACTGGTGTACGAACAAGAAGTAGCACAGCCCGATACGCAGTGGGACGTGTCAATTAATCTAAAGCGCTATCAAGAAGATAATGAGCGAGATATTCATCTTTACCGATTTGCTCAAGAAGCCATTAACAACGTGATTAAGCATGCGAAGGCCACCAAGGTTAGCATTCAAATTTATGGCGATACTCACCGTGTTTCTGTGATGGTCAAAGACAACGGTCGGGGATTAGGGAACCACATTGTAGAAAATATTGGCATGTCTTCAATGCGCAGCCGAGCACGTTGTTTAGGAGCAAATTGCAGTGTGACGTCACCCGATGATGGCGGCGTTGCTGTATCGCTGTCCCTTACCCTTAAAAAAATGCCTCCTCTTATGGGGGCTAACGTCGCATGAATATTCTAATTGTCGACGACCACGCTGTGGTGCGTGAAGGATACAAAGCTTTACTCAATGCGATGATGCCCGATTGCCGTATTTTTGATGCTGAAAACGGTGCACAAACCCATCGTTTATTAGCCAGTAGTGACATTGAGATCTTAATCCTAGACATAAACCTTTCAAATGAAAGTGGCCTTGTTTTAGCCAAGATTTTTTTGAAGCGACATCCAGATTTAAAAATTATCTTTTTCAGTATGTTCGAAGACAGCGTCATATTGCACCGCGCCATGCAGACCGGTGCTATGGGGTACATCAGTAAAAGTAGTTCGCCTGAAATATTGATCTCGGCAATTAAGGTCGTCGCAAAAGGGCAAAAGTATATTGAGCGAGGCCTGGCGGTAAATTTAGCCAATCAACTTCTCGATACTAATGTGGACATTGCTGCCAAATTAACAAAACGTGAGTTCGAAATATTTATTGCGATAGCAATGAATAAATCCCGCTTCGATATTGCTGATGAGTTGGGACTATCGGCTAAGACTGTCTCTAACGCACTTACCGTCATTAAGCGAAAGCTCGACGCGGTGCCCTCCCAGTTTTCAGCCATTGCGGCTAAACACGGTTACATCGGTGATGCAGAGCTTTCAGCGTCTCAATCGGTGTCTTTTGTCGAGAAGAGTGAGAAGTAGCCATAGGTTTCCCCTCCTAAAGTAGGAGTCAAATCGGTCTATCGCATCATGGTAGGTACAACGTAAAAGTACCATTATCAAACTACACAACAAACCAAGTTAGTGCGCGTGGTACGCGCAAAGTTATCAAAAGGTACTTCTTATGATTTATGCAAAGCCAGGTAGTGAAGGTTCGGTCGTAAGCTTCAAAGAAAGCTACGGTAATTTTATCAATGGCGAATGGGTAGCACCGGTTAAAGGTGAGTACTTCACTGCAACATCTCCAGTAGACGGCAGCGACATCGCACAAATCCCACGCTCAACATCTGAAGACATTGAGCTTGCGTTAGATGCCGCTCACGCTGCGAAAAAGGGCTGGGCAGATACGTCAGTAGCTGAGCGTTCTAACATTCTTCTGAAAATTGCCGATCGCATTGAAGAAAACCTGGAGCTACTTGCCGTTGCGGAAACATGGGACAATGGTAAAGCCGTTCGCGAAACGCTTAATGCAGACATTCCGCTGTGCGCAGACCACTTCCGTTATTACGCAGGCTGTATTCGAAGCCAAGAAGGCACCATCGGTGAAATTGATAAAAACACGGTGGCGTATCACTTCCACGAACCTTATGGTGTTGTAGGGCAAATCATTCCATGGAACTTCCCGCTACTTATGGCTGCATGGAAACTTGCGCCAGCACTTGTTACCGGTAACGTAGTGGTGCTAAAGCCAGCAGAACAAACGCCAGTATCTATCTTATTGTTCGCCGAACTAATCCAAGACCTACTACCACCGGGTGTACTAAACATCGTTAACGGGTTCGGGGCAGAAGCCGGACAGGCTCTTGCAACAAGCACAAGAATCGCAAAAATTGCGTTTACTGGCTCTACACCTGTTGGCGGACATATCCTTCGCTGTGCTGCTGAAAACCTTATTCCATCTACCGTTGAGCTTGGCGGCAAGTCGCCAAACTTATTCTTCCCAGACATCATGAATCACGAGCCTGAATTTATTGATAAGTGTGCGGAAGGTTTAGTGCTTGGCTATTTCAACCAAGGTGAAGTGTGTACGTGTCCTTCTCGAGCGATTATTCACGAGGACATCTATGATGCATTCATGGAAAAAGTGTTGGAAAAAATTCAGAAGATCAAACGTGGTAACCCACTAGACACAGACACCATGGTAGGTGCACAGGCATCTAACGAGCAGTTTGAAAAGATCCTCAAGTACATCGATATCGGTAAGTCAGAAGGGGCTCAGGTTGTCACTGGTGGTGAGAAAGAGCAGCTACCTGGCTTTGATGGAGGCTATTACATTCAGCCGACTATCCTGAAGGGTGAAAACCACATGCGTGTATTCCAGGAAGAGATTTTTGGTCCGGTAATCGCTGTTCAAACCTTCAAAACCGAAGAAGAGGCGATTGAGATTGCCAATAATACAAGCTTCGGACTTGGCGCTGGTGTATGGAGCCGCGATGCGAATGTAGCATTCCGCGTAGGTCGAGCGATTGAAGCAGGTCGCGTATGGACGAACTGTTATCACTTGTATCCAGCTCACGCTGCGTTTGGCGGCTACAAGAAATCGGGCATTGGCCGCGAAACCCACAAGATGATGCTAGATCACTACCAGCAGACAAAAAATCTACTGGTAAGCTACGACATCAACCCACTTGGTTTCTTCTAAGTAAACCTGAGGGCGGCGCCTACCGCCGCCCGCTATTTTTATGCGCATCGCATTTTCCTCAATCATTTTCTTGCTGTTTCTCAGCACCAATGTGTTGGCGCAGTCTGACGCGACAGACATTCCACAAGACATTTACAAAATATTTCCCAACGCTACACGCGTGGGGGAGATGCACACTGACATCAAGGTAACCCCGGTCTATCAGCTTCAGCAACTACTTGGATATGTTTTTGAGTCGAATGACTTTGTCGACTTCATAGGCTTTTCAGGCAAACCAGTTAATGTAGTGATTGGGCTAGACACACAAGGCAATGTGGTCGATCTTTTCGTCAAGCAGCATAGCGAGCCGATTTTTTTGCACGGGCTTGGCGAGAAATCCATGTTTGATTTCGTTGCTCAATATCAAGGGCACAGTGTCAAAGAACGTTTTATCATTGGTGGTAAAAGCAATGTAGGCAAAGACGCTACCTACTTTGATGGGGTTACGAAAGCCACCGTATCGGTGCTGGTTATCAACGATACCATCGTGACATCTGCATTAGCCGTTGCCAGAGCTAAGCTCGATGGCTTTGTTGCGCCTAGCAACAATATTATCAATCCCGACTTTTACGAACCTCTTACTTTTAGCGAATTGGTGGACAAGGGCTACATTCAAAAGCACCAGATTACTCGACAAAATACCAAAGGCCTCTCGAGAGAAGTGGTTCGGGCGGTTGACGATATTCAGAGCGAGTTAGCTCTTGATGGTAACATCATTGCCGAACACTACTATGCGTTTTTAAGTCTTCCTATTGTGGGGAAAAACCTGCTAGATGAAGAGGAGTTTGCCCGGTTACAGGAAAATCTAAATCCGGGTGAAATGGCACTGATGGTGCTGAATACGAAAGGGTTCAGTTTTATCAGCGATGAGTTTATTCCTCAAACCACACCTGAGCATTTACGGGTATCTCAAGGCGGTTTTCCCACGGCTATCCGCGATATCGATTTTTATAGCTTCTATGACCCCGCATTTTCACAAGCATTGCCCGACTACAACGAGATCAAAGTACTTCGAGTAAAATCGAAAGGTGGGCTGTCACTTGACCAAGAAATGGAAATAGCGATTAGTGTGCCGTTTAAGCCAAGCTTCTTCGAGCAAGATGAGCATCTGTTTCCTTTGAAAGTGACACTGCCTAGTGAACTATTTATGGAAAATCCTGAGGCTCAGTTAGCGAAGCCCATTCCGTTGTGGCAGAAAATTTGGAGGGACAGAACCTTAACGATAAGCATCACCGTTGTTTATCTTGTAGCGCTGTCGTTGTTTTTTGCATTCCAGCAAAGGCTAACGCCTTACACGAAGTTTGTACATACAGTGCGGGCATTTTCCCTTGTGTTCGTGCTGTTTTTTATTGGCTTTTACGCTCAAGGGCAACTGTCTGTTGTCAACATATACACGCTGCTACTGGATATTGTTGATGGGTTTTCGATAGAGGTATATCTTCTCGACCCGGTCATCTTTATTTTGTGGAGCTTTGTATTTGTCTCGTTGTTTATCGTTGGACGGGGACTATTTTGTGGCTGGCTTTGCCCCTTCGGAGCACTTCAGGAAATGATGGGAATACTGGCTGAAAAGCTAAGGATAAAACAAATTAGAATTAAGCCACAGCACCACAAACGGGCGCAAAAAATTAAATATGTATTGCTTATAGGCCTAGTCGCGTGCTCATTCTATTCGCTAAACCTTGCGGAGAAGCTCGCTGAGATAGAGCCGTTTAAAACGTCCATAACCCTACACTTTGTTCGATATTGGCCCTTTGTGCTGTATTCGGTTTTATTACTGCTACTTAGTTTAAAAATTCATAAAGTGTACTGCCGCTATTTATGTCCGTTGGGAGCGGGGCTTGCCATTTTGGGGCGTTTCCCTTTAGTTAAATTGCTTACACGTAAAGATGCCTGTGGTAATCCGTGTCAGCTGTGCAAACAAAAGAAATGTGGTATTGATGCTATAGAACAAGACGGCAGCATTGACTATGCTGAATGTATTCAGTGCCTTGAGTGTGTGGTTACGTTAGATAACCCTGACTTGTGCAAAATCGATAAATATAAAAAGAAAAAGGTGCCAACGCGTGTCAAAAACCTCAATCCTGTCCGCACTTAGTCAACCTGCTAATAGCAAGGTTAACGATGACAACCATTCTAGTTTATACGGTGCTAAAGAAGCCTGCCGTGATGTGGCCAATGAGATTTTAGCCAACGTTAAGTGCGATGAAATAGAGCTATTACTCTTTCATACCAGCACGCTGTTTGACTTAGACACCGTAGCAAAGGAAATCTCCGCACGTTTTCCGCACGTGAATATTGTTGGCTGCACCAGTGCTGGAGAGTTTAATAAAAATGGGTACGGAACAGAAAAACTTTTGGCCGTCGCGTTTTTGAAAAACGAATTTTCTATTGCCACAGCATTGGTGCCTAATTTAGGCGAAGTAAACTTTGATGAAGCCCACGATATTGCCAGTGGTTTGCGCCGAGCCTTGCAGGGAAGGGAGCGTCGTTACGATACAGAGCAGCACTTCGTTATTTCTGTGCTCGATGGACTTACCCGCCATGAGGAACATTTTCTAGAAACCTTTGCGACCGCATTTGGCAATATTCCACACTTAGGCGGTAGCGCTGGCGACGATTTAAAGCTTGAAGCCACCTATGTGTTTTACAACGGTGAATTTCATCGAGACGCAGCAGTACTGCTGCTTGTTGGCACGGGAAAGCCCTTCACCGTATTCTCCATTGATCACATTAACTCTCCCGTATCGAAGCTGGTGGTCACCCACGCCGATCCTGAGTCGCGAACCGTGTATGAAATAAACGGTGAACCTGCTGCGCAGTATTACGCCAGTTTATTGGGAATGAAAGCTGAAGACTTAACGCCGGATGTGTTTTCCATGTTTCCCCTTGCAGTGATGGTAGGGGGCAAATATTTCATCCGCTCTATTCAAAAAGTAGATTTGGCCACTAACGCCATTACCTTCTACTGCGCGGTAGATATTGGCATTATTCTTACATTTGTTCAGCTGGGTGACTGCATTGAAGCATTAGAAAGTAAACTAGACAAGCTGCGCGCTCAGCTTGGCGAGCCCGAATTTGTCTATGCTTGCGATTGCTTTTTGCGAAGGCTCGAAATTCAACAGGGCAAAAACGACCACGAAATAAGACGGCTACAGCAAAGGTACAATGTCGCGGGCTTCAATGCCTATGGCGAGCATATTCACTCGGTTCACTTGAACCAAACGTTTACGGGGGTGTATTTTGCAGCCCAATAATCAATTTACCGACGTGGAAGCGCTCCAAAAGGCCCTTTACGAGCAACGGCGTGAAAACGAAAAGCTTGAAAAAATAAACGCAGCGCTGATGTATCGCATGGAAGAGGGTGGTTTTAATCATCACAGCTACCGCGCCTTCGAACATTCGGTTCAACTTTCTGAAAAAGTGAGTCAGAAAACCGAAGAACTGCAGTCAGTACTGCAAAAGCTGGAGCAGTCAAACGCCGAACTGGTGCGGGCGCACGAAGAAACCCATCAGGTTAAACAGCGTTTACACGACGCCATTGAAAGCACTAATCAGGCGATGGTGTTGCTAGATAGACTGGGCGGGATCATCTTCTTTAATCGGCACTTTGAAACTGTTTGGGATGACCTTTCCATTACCCCTAAAATTGGCGATAACTATTACGATATCACCCAAGCTGCCAAGCATTCCGGGGTTATTCGCCGCGCCCTGCCCGCTGATGTCGAAGGCAGGATGATCTATCAGTTGTCGAACCGGCGATGGTATCAGCTGACCAATCGACCCACGCAAGAAGGCGGGAACGTTATTCTGTTTAACGACATCACTGAAGTAAAACTGCTTGAATCGAATCGTTACGAGCAAGTCATTAAAGAGAAAAACAAGCTGTTGCAAAGCCTTATCGATAATATTGATGTTGGAATATTGCTCATTGATAAAGAAGGTGGCATTGCGTTTTGGAATAACACGTTTTTGACCCAGTCAAACGTGCCCCAGCACGTACTGGTAAACAGTAAGAATATTTATGCCCTTCAAAATAACCGTCACTGGAGCGGGCTCAACTTAAACCCGGTGGGGCCAAGTACACAGATTATCCACGAGCAACTGGTGGTTGAACGCAACATCACTACACTGCCCGACGGCAATACGCTGTGCACGTTCACCAATGTTACATCGCAGCATCACTACGCGGAAACGCTGAAGCAAAACGAAAGCTGGATCCGCATGATAACCGATAATGTACCGGCGCTTATTGCTTACATTGGTACCGATAAAAAGTTTCAATACACCAATAAAGGTTATCGCGATTGGTATGGCGTTAGTGAGCAAGACATTAATGATATGCCTATGGATAGAAGCCATCTGAAAGAGGTTTACCCTAATCTTATTCAGTACTTGCGCCGTGTTAACCAAGGCGAAGTGGTGAGCTTTCAAAGCAAAGAAAAAAATGCTCATGGCGACGTTGGCTTTTTACAGAAAGTTTATTTGCCTCATTTCAATGAATCCGGCGATATCACCGGGCACTTTGTCTTGGCGACAGACGTGTCGCAGCAGGTAGAAAGCCAACTCCAGCTTAAAGCGGCTAAAGACCAATTAGAATCGAATGTAGAAAAGCGTACCCGTGAACTCAATCACGCCAACATCGCCCTTCAAGAAGCGATTGATTCAAAGAGCAAATTTTTGGCTGCTATTAGCCACGATCTTATGCAGCCCCTTAGCGCAGCCATCTTGTTCAACGAAACATTGAAAGATCAAGTGGATAGTTCATCCAGCCCCATTGTTACCGCTCTCGATAATTCACTGTCTGATTTACATGGCCTTATTCGCACGCTTATTGAAACATCCAAACTGGACGCTGGGGTGTTACAGCCCGATAAGCAGCAAGAAAATGTATTGCCGTTACTTATGCAGCTAGCCGAAGAGTTTACGCATATCAGTAAAGACTACAGTGTAGATTTTCGCTATCGCTTGAAAGAAGCCTTCGTGGTGACAGACGTGAACTTACTTTCTCGAATATTGCGAAATTTATTAATAAATGCAATGAAATACGGTGCCAACGGCAAGGTGTTACTGGCAGCGCGAAAGGTGAATGAGAACCTAGAAATTAGCATCTATGATCAAGGTGTGGGTATAAGCGAAGACGATCAGAAAGTTATTTTTAAAGAGTTTTCCAGATTAGAAAACGATTTTAACTACTCTTACAGTTTGGGTTTGGGATTATACATTGTAGATAAAATGAGTAAGTTGCTAGAGCACGATATTCGAGTGCGCTCGAAAGAGGGCGTAGGCGCATGTTTCACGGTGACCATTCCTATTACCGAAGTGTGTGATACGAGTCAGGAACAAGACTATCTTTATACTTTGGAGCCATCGTTACCAGATTACGTTGTGGATAAGCATATATGGCACATTGATAACGATGCGAATATGCGCATTGCTATGCAAACGTTGTTCGCAAACTGGGACATGGAAGTAGACACTTTCTCAGGTTTTGAACAATGCAGTGCTGTAAATAATGGCAGTTTTGACGAGTGCGACATGCTTATTGTCGATTACCACCTAGATGAAGAAGAAACCGGTTTAGACATTGCGAAACGCGTAAGAAAAATCGCGCCTTCAATGCCCATTATGATTTGCACCGCTAATCACTCAAAAGCGTTAGCGAATGAACTTGAAGGCACCGACATTCAGCTGCTGCACAAACCTGTTAACTCCGCGGTGCTTAAGGCGGCGCTAGTCTCAAGCTTGAATGGCTAAAAGTATAGGAACATGGGGCCTGTTAATCTTCGGTGCACAGCAAAGATCAACAGGTCTTAATTAAAGACGTATTGGTTAAAGTCGATATTCGCGGCACTGGCCACAACCTTTACTCGGTTGCTGGCGCCTAATTTTTTGAGAATAGATGAGACGTGAGACTTAACCGTGGTTTCAGAAATATTAAGCTCGTAGGCAATCACTTTATTGGCTAACCCTTGAGTTAGATATTTCAGTACAGTCAGCTCTTTTCGTGTTAATGAACGAATTTGCTCCGGCGAAATACCGTTGTCATTGGTCATGCGTGTTCTGGTAGACGGCGTTCTCAATATCTCTGATGGTAAACACACGTTCCCTTCAAAAATACTCTCGATAGATGTGGCTATTTCTTCAATCTTGCTGCTTTTTGAAATAAAGCCAACGGCACCATAAGAAATGGTTTGCAGTATATTTTGCTTTTCCGTTTCAGCGGAAATAATCACTACAGGTACGTTAGGGTGTTGGTTTCGAATTTCTAAAAGTCCGTTTAGGCCACAGGTTTCCGGCATATTTAAATCAAGCATGATTAAGTCGAACTTCGCGTCTTGCTCTAGCAACGTTAACGCTTCAGAAATTGAATTGGCTTCGAGGGTTTCTGAGTCGGGAAACTTTTTCCCTAAAATGGTAATCATTGCGTGACGAAAAATAGGGTGGTCGTCAATTATCAAGATACGGTGCATGGTCTTTCCCTCAGCTAAAAAAGCGACATTTGCCGCTGGCCTTGTGACTTATTTGGGCTGGCGTTTTATTCACACATAAGCCTTTTAGTAAGACAAAATTATGGCGTAAATGAAACGCTTCAAAGTGACCAAGTTCCCCGAAATATTAAAAGCTAAACAGTCACTTCACGTGTTTACAATGTTAACATTAATATAACATTAAATCAGGCCTAATAAGACCAATGGCTTATAATAAAAAAGCACGTAAGACCAGTACTGACGGGACTTTCGTTCTATAACTCGTCAAGTAACTGCCTTCTTTTTTCGGCGTATTCTGTTTCGCTAATTAGGTTCGCCTTTTTTAGTGCGTCTAACCGTTTAAAACGAGCAACGATATCGTTCTCTGCTGGTAAGGAGGCCGAGCCAGCTACGTCTTTCTTACTGGGTGTGTTTTCCCTATTCGCTGGGGAAAGTGTTTCCTTTTCTACAGGTGCTTCAAATGCCAGCTGAGTCGGTGCGACCACCCAATCGAAGCGATTTTTCGTTTTCAGTTCTATACCAGGTGCGGAAAAAGAAAGTGGGGAATCGAATGAGAACTTTGCTTGTTTCCGGTTACCAAAATCAAAGTCGTATTTTACCAAGCCCTGAGAAGTAGGATCATAAGCCATTTCGTAGGCTTTATTGGCTACTTTGTCGAACTCGCCAATAAGAATATTGAGCTGGTCGTCTGCAACGAAAATATTGCCTGCAACGTAATACGTTTGGGTTTTAAGGCCTGCCAAATAGCGCTTCTCTTTACTAAGGGCAAAAATTACGTCTTGCTGAGCAGTCGCTGTTCGCAGCGCCTCAGGCAGATAGGCGGCAAGTAACGCAACTTGTTCGTTGGAAAAAAGCGGTGTTGACGTATTTTTATTCTTAACCACCTGAATAGCGCTAAGTATGGCGGATACATCCTGCTCTTGCAGCGTAAAGGGGTGCTGGTTGGCACGCATGTCACTGTCTACTTTGCTCGGCTTTTCAACAAGGCGAATGAAATTGTTTTTGTCCTCTTGAAATATGACCTGTGCGTCTGCGATATCTACTGCCGTTATGAAGAGTAGGGCTAACAGAATGGGTAGAGCTGAACGTAATGAAAATAGAGATATATTTTTCATGATCTTTCCTTTTTCAATAGGAAAAGCGAGAGAGTGAATCTCGCTTTTTTATGTCATATCTTTTAGCTTAATTTTAATTTCTTATTTAAGTGCAAAATTAATCAGTTTTTTATCATTAATTAAATGAATCGAGTAATTTTTAAATTTCAGAGTAATTAGATATAAGTTCAATGTTAAAATATGACTGATTTTTAATTCTCAATTAAAAGAACACAGTGCCACCTAGTTGAATTAGGGTTAAGTCTTCTGCGCTGTTATAAATTCCTTGCGCAGATTCTGAACCATCAATATCTAAACTTAGGTTTTCGTATTTCGCGTACACCAAGAAGCGCGATCCAAAATATTGTTCTGCTGCAACGCCCCACTGACTAAGCTCTGAGCCGGTAACGCCATCTAAATGAGCCATGCCGTATTGGTCGTTATAACTGGCATATTCAGCATAGAAAGCAGAATCACCAAAGCGATTAAACTGTTTTCTTATGCCTGCTTTAAAGTAATAAGCATCCGTATCGTCACCCGACCCAACAATCGCATCGTCAGCTTCTTCCATCTGATAAGTGGCTACCCCAAATACTCCTGATTCAAGATGCATGACGCCAGCTTGCAGTTGCAGCGTAGTTGAACTGTTGCCGCCAACATTGCTACCGCCATCTTTATTCACTGAGTAACCTGCGTGAAGGTTAGTTTTAAAGCCTTCGTGCTCAGCCGCATACTTAACCGCAATATCGTAAATTTCGTCGTTTGCATAACCGACCGCAATACTCACGTTTCCCATTTGAGGAAGATCGTAGCGCACGCCGTTGCGATATATGCCGTTACAGTCAATACCAATACCCAAGCCAGGCGTAGCTAAGCACTGAGCAAATTGACCCCACGCGACATTGGTTGAACCTTCTTCTAGGCCTCGAATAAAGAAGCCATTTGCTCTAAATAATGGTGAAATTCCCGACCAGATTGTGCCAGAAGGATCGGCTAGAACGGCAATGTTATCGGTGGGAAGGCTTTGTAGACCAATGGTGATTTTACCCCAGTCGCCACCAAAGTAGAGGCTACTGCCCAATAGGCCTATGTCGCCGCCGTTGAAGGTGTCTAAGTTATCCTGATTTGCAAATAAAAGCGGCGTTTGATGGCCACCACCGGCGTAGTTAGGTGCGCCTGAAAGAGGTTCGATAATGACCTCAAAGCCTACGTCCATGCCTTGTTCTTCCAGTTTGTAGTTCCCTGAAAGCGTAATACGGCTGCCTAGGGTTGTACCATTGTCTGATAGTTGTGCCACATCACTACCCACACCGTCGTCATAATAGGTTAAGCCTTCATTTATCCATCCAGAGATATTCCATGAATAGGGCTCGTCTTGGGCAAAGCTATGGCTACTGACCGTGCTTAGAATGGCAATAGATAAACAGGTTTTTGTAAATGTATTCTTTTTCATTTTACTGTCCCAATATTGGAAGTGTTGATTAATTACAGTGGTTTTTTATTTTTATTTTCGACTGGTTTTAATGCTTTCGGTGTCCAGTAAATTGATAATAGGTTTTATTGAATTTTGAACCATCGGCCGTAAGGCGTGTTAATCTCCTTCTTTAGTAGCGGGAAAATTAAAGGTATAAATGATAAAAAACGCGACTACTGTGAAAAAGTAAGTCGCGTTTTTTGGGTTTTTGTTGCAGCTTTTGTGTGGATAAAAGCGCGTATGGTAACAACTGCTACCTGATTAGAATCTCGCTTTTAGATTCACACTGACCATTCGCGGTTGTGCGGGGCCCACGAACTGTGCACCTTCTACGTCGGGGTAAATGTCTTCTAACACCTCATCGGCCTCGCCATACGTGCCAAAGGTTTCATAGTCTTTGTCGAACACATTGTTCACACGTAGCGATGCGGTAAATGTGTCGTTGAAACGGTACGATGCATAAACGTTTGCAATAACGTATCCGTCTATCTTTTCATTTTCGTTAGCCTCATCGCCCCTAAAGTACTGACTCGATGCTGAAATAACTTCTGCCCCCAAACGCGCTTTATCCGTTAAGGCGTAATCTGCGTAGAGCTTGACTAAATGCTCTGGCTGGCCTGGAATTTTGTCACCTGGTGTTACGAGTCTGTCTGGACCCTGAGGGTTAAAGGGGCTAAACGACGTGAATGTTGATTCATAGGTTGCGTTAAGATAGTTGTAGTTTAACCGGTAGGTTAGTTTTTCCCACGTTGAACCTACGCTGAATTCTACGCCCTGACGCTGGGTTTCATCAACGTTAATAAAGTATCCGCGAGAGGCAACAGAGCCTGCTTGTTGGAAGATAATGTCATCCTTACTTCTACTGTGAAAAACATTTAGCATCAGGTCGATGTTATCAAAGCGTTTGGTGTAGTTCGCTTCAATAGTTTGGGTGACCACCTGATCAAGAGGAGGATCGGCCACAAAGCCGTTCGGTAAGCGGCACGGGTCGTCTTCATCTGCACAGCTTAACTCTGCTGGGCTTGGCGTTCTTGAAGACTGGCTGATTGCAAGATTCAACTGGCTTTGCTCATCAATAGTAATGTCTACACCTACCGCTGGGTTAAATTGGGTAAAACGGTGATTGCCGTCCAATGAACCTTCACCGTCATCAATTAGGTCTTCCATAACAATATGGTCTCGGTTAAAGCGTCCACCAATATTGAGTGATACGGCTGAAGAGAGCTGTGTACTATTCATGAAAAATAGCGACCATGCGGTGGTGTCTACATCTAATCTAACCCTGGCTTCTTGTGCCATGAGCCCGTCTATGGGTAAAACGGTGCGTGAGTCTTGTGCAGATTCGTTTTCCAAAATACCAAATGTAGTATCAGCGGCGTAGTTAACATCTCCTTTGGTGTAGCTGGCACCAACAATTAACTCTGAACTGAAGCCGCTTAAGGCATATTGTTTTGCTAGCTGAAAAGATAGCCCAGTAGCTTTGGCGTCTGTGCGGCCCGTATTGTATGTACCATCAAGTTCATCTGCGTCCACATCTGATATTTCGGCAAGCGCGGTGTCGTCATCAAAGCCAATAAATTCAACCGCTTCTATATCGTCGCCTTCTCCTACAACAGGCAAATCATCGTCATCATCATCGTCGTCATCATCTTCAAATTCACACAGTGTTACGCGTCCATCAGCGAACTGGCAGGCACCAAAATCACTGTCATCGCCGTTGATTGATTGAGTTTGTGTGTCGCGATAAAACATATTGGCGGTTAAGGATAAGGTGTCAGTTAAAACGAAATCACCGGTTATATTAACGTGCGTAAGTTCGTTGTTGGTCTGATCGGGGTGGGTGTAGATCGCTTCTCTTCCTTCAATATCCAGCAGTTCAATAGGCGACGCACCATTTCCGAGTAACTCGTTATCGGCCATAAAGAGGTTCATGTCGAGATGCATTTTGTCACTTTTATAGGCAAGCGATGTAAAGACTTGCTGCACTTCAGATGGCGAATAGTCACGCCAGCCATCTTCCTCATAATGATTCAGGTTTACATAATACGACCAATGATCGTTATGACCACCTGATTCCACAGACGCGGCTTTCTGGCCGAATTGTCCAGCCTGTAAATCTATTTCGTTGGCGTTGAAGCTAAACCCTGTTTTCGTTCTTAGCGCAAGGGCGCCGCCTAGCGTGTTTTGGCCAAACAGAGGGTTTGAACCAGAGTACAAAGAAACGGTATCTATAGCATCTAGAGGCATTAGGTCCCAATGCACAGTATCGCCAAACGCTTCATTAACCCGACCGCCGTTTAAGTACACCGAAATGCCCTGAGGTAGACCAAGCAGCGGAGAGGCAGTAAACCCGCGGTATTGCAGATCGGGTTGGAACGGATTGTTTTGAACATCGTTTAGGTTCACGCTTGCCAGCTGAGTTTTGAGTAGCTCCGGTAGTGAACGGTTGACGCTCCCTTCAATGTCGTCTTGAGTGAGTGTCTGAACGTTACCAAATACGGCAGAGTTATTGCCATTGGCATTAAGGGAGGTGACTCCTTGTACCTCTATAACCTCGTAGTGGTCCATTGCATCGTTAGCTTCTGCAGCAGAGCTAAACGCATAGGTTACAGCGCTTGCAATAATCGCAAGAGCAAATGGTGAACGGGCAAGTTGATGTGTTGGGAATTGTGCAACGTTTTGGCTAGAGCTTTTAGTAGAAATTCGCGTAGGCATGGTCTTGACTGCTTCGTTATTATTTATACTTTCAGTATTGCCTTAACCATTCCCTAAAAATATCCTCCTTAAGTGGGAGGAAGTATCATAAATTGGTAGCAGTGTTTTTTCCCGAATTCCCTACGAGAGCATCGATAAAACCTTATGACACCAGTTTTCACGCTCTGTGATATTTGTATCGCTGGCACCAAATAGAAAAAGGTTATTTTCATAGGTTGCAGCGCCCAGTGCGTAGCATTCCCCCGAAGTTCTTGGTTGCCAGAAAAGGTGGTGTGCCAGTACCGCTTGTAGTCTTGACTGTTGATAGAACGCGATGCGATACACCCAGTGTGAGGCCACATAACCAGAAGCAGAATGTGGAGAAGCCGACTCTAGAGTTCTTGAGGGCGATTGGATGGAAAACGGCGTAAAGTGCGAAGCAATGTGTTCAGCGTTAAAGCGTTTTAAATTGGTGGTATTGTTGGCGAGAGGCCGTAATAAACGTGGAAGTGCAGGCAAGTGCTCTAACGCAATAAAATGTCGGTATTTAGAGGTAAGACGCGGTATTAAAAGTGACTGCTCGCTATTGGAGGCGCTGGCCTGCGCGGAAAATCCCTTACGTGCCTTTCTAATCCGCTCGCGAGCGACTGACTTTTCTGGTGAAGGTAGAGCCCCCAAATAGGAGTGCGATACCTTATTAGCACTCGCTAAATAAGCGCTTTTGGTGGCACAATCTTTGGCAGTACGCTCGTTCGAACCCAACGCATCTGTTAGTTGTGCAAAATAGCGAATAGCCGCCCCCACACCTTCTGCGTGTTTATCAGTGTCTGGCGTCGGCTTTGAAGGTCTAATATCAAATGAGGCAAGACACGCGGATACCACATGTTTTAGTTGTCGCAGCCTTTTATCATTATCATCGCTCACGAGCTTGTGTGTAAGATTTTGTGAAAGCTTTGGAAGTGCTTCTATCGAAAGCTCGCTTGCTGTTTCCTTCATCGCTTCGTTTGTGACGAGGCGAATTGCAAAATTGCCTTGTTGATTGATTTCGGGGTCGATAATTAAAGTGTTTTCAAGGCCTGCTACGGTGCTAAGTGTTGCTTCTTGCTGTAGTAAACCATTTAAAAAGCACTGAGGAAACCACCAGGTTAATACATGTCTTATTGATTCGTTTTCGCCTTTTGTCGTTTGCGCATCAAGAGAGGCTTCTTTGTCTAAATGTGAGTGTTCACGTTGAGATGCGTGCTGACTCAGTGCAGCGTTCCTGTTCAGTGTTGATTCTTCGCTCAAAGCTGCTTTCTCGCTCAAGGCTGTTTTTTCGCTTAAGGCTGTTTCCGCGCTCAAGGCTGCTTCCGCGCTCAGGGCTGTTTCCGCGCTCAAGGCTGCTTCCGCGCTCACGGCTGCTTCCACGCTCACGGCTGTAACAACCTCCTTGCACTGTTCAAAAAAGTGGGCTGAATTACTATAAACCAGCGTGGTGATAGTGCTTGGCTGATACCACTGGCGTTTGTAGTCTTGAAGCGCTTGAATGCTATTGCTGCCTATGGTTTGTGTAAAACCACCCGCGTGTTTATAGGCATTTTTATTGGTATCGGCCAATCGAATAGCGGCGTTTAATGCATAGTCGCTGTTTGCCTCTAGCATGGCGAGCTCGTTAAAAATTACCCCGTCACGCTCTAAGGTAACCTCATCGGTACCGTAATCCCGGTTAAGCAGGCCACAGTACAGGTAATTTACAGCATCAAGCAGCACGTTCGCTTTTTCAGACGAAGCGAAAAAGAAGGTGTACTCGGCGAGTGTGGTAGCGTTAATAGTAACAGGCAGAAGTGTATTGGCCGTAAAAAGCTCGTGGGCAGCAGGGTATGGGTGAGAGCGTCGAAAGCTCATGTGCTCAGCTAAATGAGACAACCCAGTGTGGCCTGCCGCAGGGGTTTTAAGCGCAAAAACAACGCTATGCGCTTTTGACCCAGAGCCGGCATCAATGAAATGAAATTCAGACATACACTTTTATCATTACGGGTTAACGGTATCTCTTTTTGTTTCGTACTTATTGCAGCGCATTTACCTTCTCGTACCTATCGCAGCGCATTTATCTCCTAGCGCTTACCTCGTAGCACTGACTTCTATGATGGGAATCGATTTTTCCACCTTCCGATACGCTAGAGCCTTAGACGGTGCAGTACCTGCTTTATCGGTAATGCCTTTCATTAAATGGTGATCGGGCGACTTACTGCAAACCGGATCCGTCTTATACATATCACCTGTTAGCAGGTAGGCCTGACATCGACATCCGCCAAAATCTTTGTCTTTTTCATCGCAGTCCCTACAGGGCGACGGCATCCAACTATCGCCACGGAAATGATTAAAGCTAAAGTCTTGATGCCAAATATCGTGCAATGAACGTTCTTTCACGTTGGGAAAAGACAGAGGTAATATCTTCGCGCTGTGACACGGAAGGGCACTGCCATCTGGCGTTACGGTTAAAAACGTGGTGCCCCAGCCATTCATGCAAGCCTTAGGGCGAGATTCGTAATAGTCGGGCGATACAAATATGAAGGTAGGCCCTTTACCGTTTTGCTGCGCTCGATAGCGGTTCACTGCGGCCTCAGCGTCCTGTAGCTGCTGTGACGTAGGCAGCAAATGGTCTCTGTTTTCATAGGCCCAGCCGTAATACTGTACGGTAGCCAGCTCGACAAAATCAGCGTTTAGCTGCTCGCTGAGCGCCATCACGTCTTCTATCTCGTGAATGTTCTGCGCGGTAATACAGAAGTTAAGCACCATAGGGTAGTCGTATTGTTTTACCAGCTTCGCAATTTTAAGTTTTTGTTCAAATGAATGGCGCTTATTGCCTATTAAGTCGTTTACTTCAGCATTGGCTGCTTGAAAGCTCAGCTGTATGTGGTCGAGCCCGGCTTCTTTGAGTTTGGCAATACGTTTCTCTGTCATGCCAATGCCAGAGGTGATCAAGTTGGTGTAAAAACCCAAAGCCCGCGCATAAGCGACCAAGTGCTCCAAGTCTTTTCGAAGCAATGGCTCTCCGCCAGAAAAGCCCAATTGCACGGCGCCCATTTCCCGCGCTTCACGCAGCACTCGCTCCCAGTGCTCAGTAGAGAGCTCATTGAATGTTTCTTCCATGTTTACTGGGTTGGAGCAATACGGGCAATGCAATGGGCACTGATAGGTAATTTCGGCTAGGAGCCACAGCGGTGGCGTTATGCTATTTGGTTCGTCGGTTTGTAAATCAACGTCTGTATCATTCGTCATAGCGGATCCACTTCTTTTGCTCGGCATGAACCAGAAATACATGAACATCTTCTTCTAAGTCATCAGGTGCATCAGGGAATGCCTGGCGAAGTTCAGCACAAATGGCATTTTCCGTATTGTTGCCATCTACACGCTTAAGAATTTCTGCTGCAGAAGGGTTAAGTTTGATCATTCCTTCGGGGAACAACAAAACATAACAACCCTGAGCTTTCTCGTACTGCATGCGAAAAAGCGGATTTAAAGAAGCTGTTTTGTCTCTTGTGCCGCAGCCCTCGTTGTTGTGACTGCTGCTATTTTCAATGTTGTCTTCCGGGGTATTTGAACCAATATCATCATCACCGACGCTATCAGCATCTAAGTGGTGTTGGGTTTGTGATTGTAAATTCGACATCATTAAAACCTCCCTTTATGGCACACCCGCTGGTCGGCAATACCATCGAACGGCTTTCTCTTATATTCATAGGCAAAGCAAATGGCATCAGCAATGCTCCACAAAATATCAATTTTGAACTGCAGTATATTGAGCGCATGTTCTTGCTGTTGTCGGGTAACAAAGTGATCAAGGGTAATCTGCAGACCATGCTCTACATCACGGCGCGCCTGACTTAACCGCATTTGAAAGTAGGTAAAGCCTTCACTATCAATCCATGTATAGTGCCTAGGCCAGGTATCTAATCGGCTTTGATGTATTTCAGGGGCGAACATTTCAGTTAACGATGAGCAGGCCGCCTCTTTCCACGACGCGCGGCGGGCAAAATTCACATAGGCATTTACTGCAAACTTAACCGCTGGTAACAGGTGGGTTTCATCAAGTAATTCACTGCGGTTCAAGCCTACCGCTTCGCCTAACCGCAACCAGGCTTCTATGCCGCCCAGTCCGTCTTCACCTTCCCGTCCATCGTGATCGATAATTCGTTGGATCCAAGTTCTGCGTACCGATTGATCTTCGCAATTCGCTAAAATTGCCGCATCTTTAACCGGTATCGCCATTTGATAATACAGTCGGTTGGCCACCCAACCCTGAATCTCATCAACGCTGCAGTGTCCTTCATTCATGCGTTTATGAAACGGGTGATGAATATGGTAGTAAGCGCCTTTTTCTCTCAGTTTTTGTTCGAATTCTTGTCTAGACCATGCGTGTTCTGTCATTACTACACCTCAATTTCCATACCGTCGTAAGCCAATTCAATGCCTTGCTCGCACAGGCTGTGATAAGCACTGGAGTCTTCGTCAAGCACGCGATTTGTGTTGTTGATATGAATAAGCACTTTACGCTCAACGTTAAATTCATTTAGCAGCGCAATGGCTCCGCCCTTTCCATTAACCGGCATGTGTCCCATATCTGTGCCCAGCTTGTTGCTAAAGCCGTGATCTATCATTTCTTCATTGGCCCACAGCGTACCGTCAAATAGCACGCAGTGAGATTCGCGCATCACCTGTTTTACTGTGTCGTTTGCCTGCATACATCCCGGCGCGTAAAAAAGCACGTTGCCCGTGGTGTCGTCAGTTATCTTCAGGCCGATATTGTTGCCCGGCACAATGTTGTCGCGATACGTCGAGTAAGGGGGCGCATTAGACTCTAATACCACCGGTTGGAAAGTCAGGCCTTCTGCCCCCTTTGGTACAAAGCGTTGATGATAATCGGTATTAATTGAATGCTGTTGTAGTCCGCCGTGCCAGTGTTTTAATACGGTAAAAAGCGGGAAGCTGGTGGTTAGGTCTTCGGCCACAACATCGGTACAATAAACGGGAAGGGGTAAGCCTTCGCGCAATGTTAGCAGGCCTGTAGTATGGTCTATTTGACTGTCGGTAAGCACAATTGCGCTTATGCGTGTGCCGCGAGACACATGGGCGTCGGGCCACAGCTGCGGATGGCTATTTATCTGCTCCCTTAAATCGGGGGAGGCATTAATGAGAACCCAATTTTTACCATCGCTACTGACAGCAATGCTCGACTGTGTTCTACCTTTCGCCTTTATTTTACCTTCGCGTAAACCCTTACAATTGGGGCAGTGGCAGTTCCATTGCGGAAATCCACCCCCGGCGGCAGCACCAAGAATCAATACGTGCATAACAACTCCATACTACAAGTAAAAAAAGGCTGCATCGGCAGCCTTTTTGTTCATCATCCCAGAGGGCGTTGCCTAGCGGTTATTGATGTAAAGAGTTACTTCAAAACCAAGGCGCATTTCTGTGTATTGGGGTTTAGTCCACATAATTGTTCCTCTTCTTTATGATTAAACGCATGACTGAGTATATGTTGAATATGTGTTAACAGATATCCTCCTAAGGGAGGAGAACTGTCATGAATTTTGATGATTTATTGATTATTTTTGACTGCGCAACTGCTTAAGTAAGATAACAGCAAAGGAATAGGGCGGCCGGTTGCCGATAACGATTTGGTGTAGGTAAAAGCGGTTCCTGCTACATCGAGGTGAGCCCACGGCGTGCCGTCAGCAAAGCGAGAGAGAAAGCAGCCTGCCGAAATAGCACCGGGAGAGTTTATACCCGCATTCATCATATCCGCGTGCTGAGAGGTAATGGCGTCTTGATATTCTGGCCAAAGTGGGAAAGGCCAGCACCTGTCGTTAGCCAGTTCACCCGCTTCAACTAACGCACTTTCAAGCGCTGGAGCGTTGCTAAAAAGTGCAGTGGCTTTGTGCCCCAGTGCGCTAATGGTCGCGCCGGTTAGGGTTGCAATATCAATAATAACCGAGGGGGAGAACTGTTTCGCGTAGCTGATTGCATCGGCCATAAGCATACGCCCTTCTGCATCGGTGCTCATGACTTCCACGGTTTTTCCTGAGTGCATAGTAATGATGTCACCCGGGCGATAGGCTTTGCCATCAATCGCATTATCAGCGCTCGCCACAATACCAATAATATTTATATTTAACCCCAGTGTGGCAACCGCCTGAATGACGCCCAATACACAGCCAGCGCCTGCCATGTCGTAAATCATATGGCGCATATCAGGGCTGCGTTTTAACGTTATGCCGCCGCTGTCAAAGGTTACACCTTTGCCAATTAACACTACTGGCGGTGAATTCTCTAAACCTTTGGCTGTGTAGCGAAGAATAGGCATGGTGGCAGCAAACTGTGAACCTGCATTTACCGCTAAATACCCGTTCATGCCTAACTGCTTCAGCGTACTTTCATTAAGGATATCGCAAGACACCGTATTAAAGGTTTGCGCCAGATGCAGAGCTTGTTCGGCCAGATAATCTGGCGTACATAAGTTGGCTGGCATGTGGGCGAGATCTTTAGCCCACGTCATTGCGGCATTAAGGGCTGTTTCATAGCGGATAGTGTGTGAAACGAGACGCTTTTGCGCGTTAGTAAAATGCTTGGCATCTAATGCAAGAGACAGCGTGCCCCTAATATCAATTGCTTGGTTAATTGCTCCATTATTTGCGTCGTTTTTTTCAACACTATTTGCGTTGTTGTTTTCATTGAGAGGCTGACTGTTGGAAACCGACGTGTTATTCGTCTTATAGCCCATAAAGTGATAGCCATGCTTGAAATAGCTTCTAAGTAGCGCACTCAGAAATGGTGAGTGGCTCCCAATGGTGTTAACAGGGTCACTGCTTGCTGTTTCAGCGGTAGAAAGCGCCATTAACGACAGCTTTTCCAAGGTTACCGACACGCTTTTAAGCTTTTTAAACAATGCATCGAACTGCTGTTCTAGGTAGCGAAATGCTGGTGCGTTAGTTTGGCTCAAGTCACTAGTGCTTTTCGAATTAAACGCAGAATTTGAATTGCTAGCGTAGCTTGAGCGGTTAACCATGGAGGGGTCATTAGTTTTAGATAAAGTCGAGGCACGGCTAGAGACGTTGGGTGCATCTGACGCTTCAAAGAGCGCAAAGTCGACACCATAAAACAGCACCCGTTTTACTTCAGCTAATTGTTGGCTAATTTTGTTTTGTCCGCTGTTTTCATTGTCTGAGATGTAACTTGTTTTAAACGCCTTAAGGCCTTGTACGAATACACATTGGCCTTTATTTCCTGAAAAGTTTTCGTCGTTAAAAACTTGCTCAATGTATGTCTTAGCGGGTGTTGAAAAGTGAAAGAGTTGGCTCGCTAATAACTCGGGCGTAGTTAAAATAAGTAAGCAGTCACTATCCTCTAACGTTTCAACTTTATTGCTTTCATTAGCCCAGATTAGGTTTGCTTTTATCACGAGAAGCGCCCTTTTGAGGCTTTGGGGCGAAAGCTTCTCACAGCGAAAATAAAAGTGATGGCTGTAAGGCTTAGTACAACGGCAAGCGCGTTGTGTTCGAGTTTTTCATAGAGCGCAAATCGCAGTAATTCTACGCCGCTACTAAAGGGGTTAAAGGCACAAATCTGATACAGCCATTCGCTGGCCTCACGCATTTTCCAAAGCGGGTATAGGGCGCTTGATAGAAAGAACAATGGGAAAATGACAAAGTTCATTACCCCAGCAAAGTTCTCTAGCTGCTTAATATAGTTTGCCAGTAATAATCCTAACGAACCTAAAAACAATGACAGTAGCGCAATAACAGGCAACGCATAAACGTATCCCAGCGCAGATAGACGTACATCCAGTAAAAGCGCAAAGGCAAAGAAGATGTACACCTGAATAGCGCTTACTAAGGTGTTGGCAATAAGCTTGCTGCCTAGCAGAAAAGGGCGGGGAACCGGGCTTAACAGCAGTACTTTCATGCTGCCCATTTCTCTGTCGTACACCATGGACAATGAACTTTGCATACTATTAAAAAGCACAATCATGGCGGCAAGCCCAGGTACAATGTACTCTTCGTACAAAATATAACTCTCGTAAGGCTCGGTCATTGAAAGACCCAGGGCCGAACGAAACCCTGCGGCAAAAACAAATAGCCAAAGCAGCGGGCGCACCAATGCACTTAACAGGCGTGTACGTTGCTGCCAGAACTTCAGCATCTCTCGGGTAAGTACACCCACAAAACAGCGCCAATACATCAGGAGCCTTCCTGCATCAAATGCTGCCAAAGGTGCTCAATATCCTGTTGATGATACTTGGCTAACAAGGCTTCACATTGGTCGTGGGCTAACACTCGCCCTTTTGATAAGACTATCAGGTTGTTGTTGTGCTTCACTTCTTCAAATAAATGTGTGGCCCACAGTACGCTTACGTTTTGGGAATGTGCGAGTGCTTGTACTACCCGCAAAATAAGATGACGGGACTCTATGTCTAAGCCAACGGTAGGCTCGTCTAGTAGCAGCAAAGATGGCTTGTGAATAAGGCAGCGAGCTAACTCGACCCGACGTCTGTGCCCGCCATTTAAGTTTCTAATTTTTGTATTGAGCTTGGTCGTAAGGCCGAGCTCGTCGAGCAGGCCTTGAATATGAGATAGCGCGTTAGTGGTACTTATGCCGTGGAGCGAAGCAAAGTAGGACAAATTTTGTTTTACTGATAAGTCGATATCTAAGGTACTTTGCTGAAATACCACGCCCATTTTCGCCATAATACTTGTGCGAGATTGAGACAGGGTAGCACCATCAAAGGTAATGCTGCCTTGCGTGAGTTTTTGAAGGCCCGTAATAAGCGCAAATAAGGTACTTTTGCCTGCGCCATTTGGCCCAAGCAGCATGGTTAAGCCTGGTTTTAGGCAAAGATTTATATTGTCCAGCGCGTGGTGGCCGCCGTACTGATGTGAAACCGCTTGAACCGCTATTTCCATTTAACCGCCACGCCCCAAGGGTAACGCCCCACTTTTACCGTATGCTCTACGTTTAACGTGTGGGTATTGATGACAGAAACATCACCGCTTACACCGTTAGTGGTCAGCAATAAAGACTGATCTTGGTTAAACGCTAATTGCCACACTCGTCGCCCAACCAAAATGTAGTCTTCCACTTCAAAGGTATCGGTATTGATGACCGCTATGCGATTCGCTGGGCCAAGCGCCACGAAGGCGTAGGGCTTATCTTTCATAAGCACAATACCCACTGGCTGAACCTTGTCGCGATAAACGCCTTTAATGGCAAAGGAAAGGGTCTTCACTTTTCGCTTAGTAGCAGTATCGAAAATACTGACAGTTCCACCTATTTCCGAGCTTACCCAAAGGTACTTGTCATCTCTGGTAAAGTGAGCATCTCTGGGTCTTGCGTCAACCAAGCTATTCGCAATATTTTCGTGCGTTTTGGTATCTATCCAGTGCACCATGTTAGTGGTTTCTGATGTGACGACCATCATGCTGCCGTCGTGACTCACAGCCAGCCCCTCAGGCTCTACGCCTACATCTATCTGAGAAATAACCTGAGCCGTTGGAATGTCGATAACAGTAAGAAGGGCATCGTCTTCATTAGCTGTGTAAATAGTGGTGCCGTTAGGATGTAATGCTATGGTTTCAGGATCTGCACCTGAGGGAAGATCGCCTACTATGGAATGGGTAGACAAATCCATAATTTGAATGCGATCAGCATCAGAGGCACAGATATACGCGTGGGACTGGTCTGCACTTAAAATAAACCCTCGGGGTCGCTCTCCAACCTCGATAGTTTCAACCACATCAAATGTCGTCATATCAATGACAGATAGCGTGTTGTCTTTTTCGTTAGTGACATACGCCTGAGGAAGTGCAAAGGCTTGAGGAAGTGCAAAGCTTGCCATTAAACTGCCAAGCAAGAGTGCAAAGCGATAGCTCATAACTTGTCCTTACAGGTAGTGTGTGTTGCGCCTAATGTGTCCAGTTCGTTGGTTTGGTGCAGAAAGCCTTCAAGGGGCGCATGAGTCACCAATGCGTCTTCGTGGGCCAGCGCAATAGGCTGACGAAATTGGTGGGTGTAGGGGCGAATAGAAAGGGGGCGACCTTTATAAGCACCCAGCGTGTAGTGGTCGCTAAGCAAGGTTTTAAGTATTCCCTGCTGCGTCAAATCGCTTCCTTGCTGCGCAGTATTTGCCACCGCCGTTACCGCAAGATACGCGGCGAAGTCGACTTCATTCATGTGTCTGTTAAACCCGTCGTTAAAACGGCTTTGAAGCTGACGGGCGCCCCATTGTTCGTGGGTAAAATGCCAACCTAGTGCTTTTAGGCCGGCAGCGCCTACCACAGGTACGGGATAATACGTGTTAAAGGGTAGACTATACGCGAATTGCGCCGCGCTATCGGCGGTAAAAACAGCCTGATAGGTTTCTGTTGTTCGCGTAAATTGAGGAATTTCAGCAAAGGCAGCCCTGCGTAAATCAAAACTGTCCTGCCACTGTTTAGTTTCAACCAGTGAAAGCTTGAATTTTTTAGCGCTGCGTTTAAACGCGGCTAGGTATGCAGCATCGTCAGCGGTTTTTCCGTAAACTGCAAATATCTCGTCAATACGCTTAGTACGAAACCACTGGGCTAGCGCGTCGGCTTTCATCTGATAACTGGGGATTGTATGAAACAAGGGCATGCGACATGAATTTTGTCTCAGCAAATCATCGCTATTAGCTACGTTAAAAAATACAGCATTAGGAAGCGTGCTTTGAATAGTGGCAATCAACTGCTCAATTGAGGCAGCCTCTACCTTATCACTGCTTCGCATGTCCAGCAGTACAACAGATGCAATGTTGCCTTGCTGATTGCTGCTTATTTCTTTGTGATTTGTGTTAGCACTTGAACCAGAGTACTGGTGTGTTTTAGCTAAAGAAGCTTGCAGTTCGCCGATAGAAGGCACACGGATTTCAGTTAACTCAAACTGATAACCAAGAAATTTTCCCGTGATATTGGCATCCTTTATCGCCACACTTGCGCCAGCTGTCCCCTCATTGCTGGGGGACTTTAAATAGCCTGGTGTGCCTGGTGGAGATGTGCCCGCAACTTTTATGTAAATGACCACAATAGTGGCAAAAGAGGCCTGTGGTGCAGCTTGTTGAGCCTGTGAAGATTGCGCTTCATTAAACGCGAGCGCGCTGTTTAAAAACGACAACAGAACGCAGCAAAAAAGTGACGCTACACACTTTTGATAGCGCTTACCGGTTAATCGTCTTTCAACCGTGCTTTTTACACCCTTTGCCATATACCACCCCGAGCTTAGCTGCATGCTTTTGCTGATATCTGTTTGTCTGACATAAGGGTATATGGCAATTTTCCCGAAGAACATCCTCCTAAAGGAGGAATGCTATGGCGCTAAAGTAGCATTAGTAAAATCACGCTAACCCCTTAGTATGCTTAAGAAGTTCGATTGAATAAGTGGGTAAGCTGTGCAGTTAGTTAAACCTTTTCGAGTTATTTTCATTTTACTCTGCCTGATAACGGGTTCTGCGCTTTCTGCGTTCGGGGAAGCAAGATCGTTAGACGATATTAAAGACAGCGGTTTAATTAGAATTGCGGTGTACACCGACTATCCTCCATTTTCATTTATTGAAAACGACAGCCCCACAGGTATTGATATTGATATCGCCCGTGAAATCGCGAGCGCCCTTGGTGTTGAGCTAGAACTGATATGGATGACACCAGGTGAAACGACAGAGGACGATTTCAGAAATTACCTATGGAAGGGCCATATAATTCATCGCATTAAGGCTGATGTGATGATGCGCGCGCCTTACGACCCCAGTTTTTCTCAAAAACGTGACGACGTGGGCTTGTTGGTTAATGAGCTCGTTCATATGTTTGCCCCCTATCAGCGTGAAAGCTGGCAAATCATTCACAACACGCAAACCTTGCCCGAAGTGGAAACCATGGGCATGTTTCAGTATCACACGATTGGGGCGGAAATAGACAGCATTCCCCACTTTTACTTAACGTCAGCGTTTGGCGGCCGATTGCGAGAAAAAACATCGCACTATGGTTCAAACGCAGAAGCGATTGACGCAATGAAAGCAGGAACCGTCGAAGCGGTAATGGGATTGCGCTCGCAAATATCCTACCTCAGTCAGTTTGTCGATAATGAGCAATATCGCCTTGCAAGCAACGCGTTTCCGCTTATTGGAAAGCAAAAGTGGGATATAGGACTTGCTGTTCATACTAATTATCGCGCGCTAGGCTATGAAATTGGTGACGTAATTACGCGAATGGTGGTAGAGGGTGATATGCAACGGTTATTTGAGAAATACAAAACCATTTATGAGATGCCGCCCTATTTTGCGGGGCAAGAGCTTTCAGAATAAGCGCACTCTGAACAACAGCGTTCAGAACGAAAGCACTTTGGGCAATACTTCTGTGGCTATCAGCTTTATTATCTTAAGCACTGCTATCAGTATTGGAAGAACGCATTACTTTAAAAAGAAGTGAAAGCGTAAAGGTGTTAAACAAAAGGGAAAATAGCCCTTCATTCCTCCTCCTAAAGGAGGAGTCAAATCACTCCGCTGTTGCATAGGCATCGACATCCCCCCTAGCTATGCTAATCCTAACGAATAGTCTGAAACAGACCATTTATGGCCTACATGCAACTAGGAACCGTTATGAATAATAATATGCCAATTAAAAAACTTGCCCTATCTATGCTGGTTTGTGCAAGTGCGTTAACTCCTGTCCATGCTGTTGTCACCGACAAAGATATTCAAAATGACCACGTTACCACTGACGACGTAGTGACGTATGGAATGGGCTTGAAAGCTCAGCGCTATAGCCCGCTAACCGCCATTAACCGCGATACCGTAGAAGAAGTACGTCCTGTGTGGGCGTTTTCATTAGGTGGTGAAAAGCAGCGGGGTCAAGAATCGCAGCCTCTGGTAAAAGATGGTGTGATGTATGTAACCGGATCTTACTCTCGTGTGTGGGCCATCGATGCGAGAACTGGTGAAGAGCTATGGCAATATGAAGCGCGTTTGCCAGACGGCATTATGCCTTGCTGTGACGTGATAAACCGTGGCGTTGCGCTTTACGATAATCTGGTCATATTTGGCACCTTGGATGCCAAGTTAGTAGCACTGGATAAAGACACGGGCAAAACCGTTTGGAAGAAAAAGGTTGAAGACTATCGAGCGGGCTACGCCATTACTGCAGCGCCTATTGTAGTTGACGGAAAAGTCATTACAGGGATTTCCGGTGGTGAGTTCGGGATCGTCGGTAAAGTGTATGCTTACGACGCGAAGTCTGGCAAACAGCTATGGGTTAGACCTACCGTTGAAGGGCACATGGGGTACATATGGAAAGACGGTAAGAAAACCGAAAATGGTATTTCAGGTGGCGCGCCAGGTAAAACATGGCCTGCTGATTTATGGAAAACCGGTGGTGCAGCAACGTGGCTAGGTGGTACTTACGACTCAGATACAGGCTTGCTATTTTTCGGTACGGGTAACCCTGCACCGTGGAACTCTCACCTACGTCCGGGCGATAACTACTTCTCGTCGTCGCGCTTAGCTATCGACCCTAATACAGGAAAAATTGTGTGGCACTTCCAAACCACACCACACGATGGCTGGGACTTCGATGGCGTAAACGAGCTTATCTCGTTTGACTACCAGGAAAACGGCAAGACAGTGAAAGCGGCGGCAACCGCCGACAGAAACGGCTTTTTCTACGTCCTTAACCGCGAAAACGGTGACTTCATTCGCGGCTTCCCGTTTGTTGATAAATTAAACTGGGCAAAGGGACTGGATGAAAAAGGTCGACCTATCTACATTGAAGAAAATCGCCCAGGAAGCCCAGCGCAATCAGCTGATGGTAAACAAGGTGCACAGGTTGTCGCTCGCCCTGCGTTCTTAGGTGGTAAAAACTGGATGCCAATGGCCTATTCAAAGGATACTGAACTCTTTTATGTGCCTTCAAACGAATGGGAAATGGATATCTGGAACGAGCCTACCTCTTACAAGAAAGGTGCAGCGTACCTAGGTGCTGGTTTCACCATCAAATCAGTGAATGAGGACTTTATCGGCGTACTTAAAGCGATTGACCCTAAAACAGGTAAAACCGTTTGGCGCTACAACAACTTCTCTCCACTTTGGGGCGGCGTGTTAACCACAGGTGGTGGTTTGGTTTGGACCGGTAACCCTGAAGGTTATCTGATGGCCTTTGACGACAAAACCGGCGAAATGGTTTACAAGTTCCAAACTGGCTCAGGTATTGTTGGCTCTCCAGTGACATGGGAGATGGATGGTGAGCAGTACATCTCTGTACTATCAGGATGGGGCGGCGCAGTGCCATTATGGGGCGGTGAAGTTGCTAAACGTGTGAAGCACTTCAACCAAGGCGGCACCGTGTGGACGTTTAAATTGCCCAAGCGCTATCAGCAGGTGGCAAAAAACTAACCTTAGCTGAGCAGTAAACAGTGATTAATACATGGCCAGCGCCTAGGTGCGCTGGCCTTTTTTTCTTCACCTATTCATTTACCTGTTGGCAAGGTAAGTCTTCATCATTCTTATGGGCGTTATTTCGACTCTGACTTTAGCACTAACGTTGAAGCAGCTATTGTAAAGCTTGCGCTTTCAGTGGCTATCATTGTGGCCTCCTACCAAAGGAGGAGCCTTTCAAAACCAAAGTAGAGTTACCCCTTATTTCCTCGTATGTATACTTAATTCATAGTCTTTTGAGGATGTACGAATTATGAAAACAAAAATATCGATGTTGTTTGCGGCACTCGTGGTAACTGGCTTGTCTGGCCACGTGCTTGCACATGGAAATGTTATCCCTCAAGGAGCAGATAGCTCAGCTATGCCGCCAATCACTGATGGCGATGAGTCTGAAAATGGCTGGGTGTTTGAAAACCCATATCGAAGCCTTGATGAAGAAACCAAAACGAAGGTCATCAAGTTTGGTGAGTCCGCTTATGCAAATAACTGTGCAGGTTGTCACGGCTTGCACGCGCAGTCTGGCGGAATAAACCCAGACCTTCGTGAACTCGACCCAGAAAGCTTTGAAGACGACGAATGGTTCGTTGAGCGCTTGCGTTTTGGCTCGGCGAAAGGCATGCCTGCACTTGGCGGCATTCCTGAAGGTCAAACCGATCCTATCTTAGACCAAGAGACACTTTGGGCTATTAAAACCTACGTTGAAGCACGTCGCGTTGTGGCTATTGAAGAGGGTGAGATCGAAGCAGATTAGGGCGACGTCTGTTACGCCTTTTTCGCCGGGTTAACGTCGAGTTACCCGGCGCTTTTCGTTTCCAATACCGTCTAACAACACATCAATAGCTTCACTCTTCACTGTTTATAAACTTAAAATGCGCTTAACAAAGACGTATTTTCATCACACCAGCTGTAGTTTACTTAATATTCCAAAGGCGAGGGCGGTAATAGGCAGAGATGCCAATGTGCTCACTGCGATGATACTTGCCGCCAAACGATAATCACCGCCTAAGTTTCTAACCATGACATAGCTTGCTGCAGCAGTAGGTGAAATGGCGAGAAGAAGAACAATGCCCAGTTCCATACCTCTAAATCCAAAAGCATAGGCAAACGCGACTAATATGGTGGGATAAACCACGCATTTACTGGTTGTGCTAAGCACAATGTTAAACCAGTCACTGGAGAATGAGCGGAACTGTAGGGAAGCACCGGTACAAATAAGTGCAAGTGGCAGTGTTAGCTGCGCAAAGTATTCACCGGTTTTTATCAAGGTGGTGGGCAATTGCCATTCGAAGTAAGAGAAGGGGAGCGCTGCCGCGATAGAAAGAATCAGCGGGTTTTTCGCCATGCCAGTAACTTGACCCAACAAAGAACGCGACGTGCCTTGATAAAAATTAAGAACAAAGACAGACAATACGTTAAACAATATAGTAATACACCCCATATAGACCGAGGCTACAGCAAGCCCTTCTTGCCCATAGGTATTGGCACAATAAGCAAGGCCAATAATGCCCATATTGGCTCTGAAACCGCCTTGTACAACCACACCTCTGGCTTTGTACGGATGTACGGTCAGATGAGAGGTAATCATCAGAGCGGCAAAAACAATGAGCGTGCCCATAACTCCAACGCCTATCAGCGATAGGTTGGCGGCTTTAGAAAAGTCTGCTCGTGCTATCGATAAAAATAAGAGCGCAGGGAGCGCAACGTTAAATACCAGTTTAGATCCAGCTTCTATAAACCCTTCATTGAGCCATTTAATGCGAAAAAATAGCCATCCCATTAACAGAAGGATCAAAACAGGAATCAGCGTGCTGGTAATAAAACTAAGCATAAAAGATACGTAAGCCTTTACATGTGGAAACGAAACAACATAAAAACGCATTTGTAGAATATTGATGAATTTAACCTATTCACAAACGGTTTTGATAAGCGTAACTTAATATTTATATAAGAAAGGGTTGCCGATACAAAAGCTTGCCCTGTGTTTAAAAGCCCCTATTCAAAAGAATTGATGTATGAAAGCACTTCTTTTATTTATTGGTTTTGTAATAGTTAATTGCTTGTGGGGCGGGCTCTCTCACGCTTACGCTAAAAGTACTGCGTCTTTAGATAAAATGCAGTTAGTTAACGACAAGCTGTGGATGTATTACGAGGAAGGTAGTCAGCTTACTGCTGAAGACATCCTGACTAAATATCAGCAGAATACACTGATAAAAAATACTAATGGGCGCGTTAGTTATGGGTTCACTGGTAACACGGTTTGGGGGGGCTGTTGAATTAGATTCATATAGTGTTTTTGTTACTCATATTGCTAAAAATAGCCCAATAAAAGTCGCTGAAGAAATTAAAGGGCAAGTTAGGGGCTCTGACATTACCTTTCGCTGGGGCGACGAAGAGTTATTGGTATTTTTGCCCAATACTCGGGGGCATTATGCCAAGCAAATTGCCGAGAATCTCCGTGTACACCTTTTCACCCACGACATCAACAAATTCATACGAGTGACAGTAAGTATAGGTGTGGCAGGAACCTCGCTAGAGGAAGAGGATATAAATGTTCTCATTAAACAGTCAGACCAAGCCTTGTACCTAGCGAAAGCAAAAGGTCAAAACAAAGTGGTGATTTGTGAGGAAGATTCAGAATAAGAGGAAGTAACAAAGAGGAGAAATAAAGGGAAGTATCTAGCTGATTTATAAATACAGCATTCTCACGTATGATTCTGCTTTTCTTTTTCTCAGAGTATCCTTTTCATGTACCAAGATTTTCAAGCAGAGTTGGCGTGGGCTAGCCTTCATATGCCGCGCACTCATAATGCTATTGCATCACTTCCCGATCTGTCGAACGTTAAACTTGCTTGTAACATGCATTTAGATTTGAAAATGGCGCCTTTGGTTGAAGGGCTACTTTCACGAGGATGCGACATTTTTCTTACCACGTGTAACCCTACTACAGTGCAAGATGACGTGGTGTCTTACCTTGTTGATAAGGGCGCAACGGCCCATGCATGGCGTGATATGAGCGAGGCTGACTGGTCTGAGTCATTCGATAAAGCGCTGGCGTGGCAGCCTACTCATTTGTGTGAAATGGGCGCTGATCTGACAACTCGGCTTCACGAGAACATAAAAGCAAATAAACCAGTACCGAGCATTGTATCGGGCTTAGAAGCAACGGGCTCTGGCATTAACCGCTTAAATGGTATGGCGCCAAACTATCCAATATTTAACTGGGATGATTTGCCGGTAAAAGAAGGGCTTCACAACAGGCACATGGTGGGCTTAAGCGCATGGCAAACCTTCTTCCAAACCACTCATCTAACCCTGCACGAAAAAGTAGTAGTTGTTATTGGTTATGGTCTGGTAGGGCAGGGCGTTGCTGCCTCGGCTAAAGCGTTCGGGGCACAGGTTCAAGTTGCAGAACTTGATCCAGCAAGATCGCTTCAAGCGAAATACGACGGCTGGCCAGTGGTTGATTTAAATGAAGCGGCTAGTCAAGCTGACGTCATTGCCACTGCAACTGGCGCGTATGGCGTGGTGAATTCGAGTCATCTAGACAACATGAAAGACGGAACATTTATTTTAAATGTAGGCCATGTAGCCCAAGAAATTGATGTGCCTTATCTTAAAAACAACGCTACTCACAGTGAGCCAATGCCTTATGTAAATGCCTATAAACTGGGCGATAAAACACTGTATCTTCTAGCCGATGGCTCTATGTTTAACTTAACTGCGGGCTATGGTGACAGCATCAATGCCTTCGACGTAACTTTGGCCGTTATGGCGGCGGGTATCGGCTATATCGTAAATGAAGGCGCAAAAAGCGAAAAAGGCTTGTACTTGCTACCAGAGGCTGCGTGGAAAAGTGCACTGTGAAGCACAGCGAGTCATAAGCGAATCATAAGCAAGTGTTTATCTTTAGATACGCTGTACAAGCTGTACAAAAGGTCTAGCCATCTCTGCTTATCTCGACATTTCTATTGAATGTTGTACAGTGAGCCCGTTTTAATAAATTCATATTTAAGGCGGGCTGATGATCATTCCAACAGGCAATCAGCCTTGCGCCAGTGTAGGGACGAAAAAAAATGGGTAAAATAATAGGCACAAAAACACCACAGCAGGCTTTAGATAGCCTTGTCAACATGACAGGCGATCTGCGCCCCATAGAACTCTCTGAATACAAAGCCCGAATTGCCAAGGCGCAGCATTATATGCAGGAAAATGGCATTGGTGCGCTCTACTTAAACGCGGGTACTAACTTAGCGTATTTTACAGGTATGCAGTGGTACGCCAGTGAGCGTTTAGTCGGTGCGCTTTTACCTGCAAAAGGTGACGTTGTATATCTAGCTCCTACCTTTGAGATCGACTCTTTAAACGAACGCAAATTAGTGGAAGGCGACATAATTGGCTGGCAAGAGCACGAGAGCCCATATGCGCTTGTCATAGCTATGCTAGATAAACTAAATACCGCTGGAGGCGATAAACTGGGTGTGGATGAGTCGACCCAGTTTTTTATCATAGATGGTTTGAACAAGATGCTTGGCCAATCTTGGCAAATTATCAATGGTGCAGAGGTAACAGCACACTGTCGCATGCACAAATCTAACAATGAACTAGCGCTTATTCAACGCGCTATGGACATGACACTTGCTGTGCATAAAGCGACTGCCAGTATGCTTTATGAAGGTATTACTACTACTGAAGTTGAAGCATTTATTAACGATGCACATAAGAAAGTGGGGGCCACTGGTAACTATTTTTGCATTGTACTTTTTGGAAAAGCGACCTCGTTTCCCCACGGCGTTAAAGACCCTCAAGTATTAAAGAAGAACGACTTAGTATTGATTGATACTGGCTGTAAGGTGCACGGCTATCTCTCTGATATCACGAGAACCTATTGTTTTGGTGAGCCAACCGATAAGCAACGAGCATTATGGGAAAGCGAAAAGCGCGCGCAGCTTGCCGCATTTAACGCTGCAAAAGTTGGTGTTCCCTGTGGCGATGTTGATAAAGCCGCGCGAGACAGCTTAGCTAAAGATGGCTTAGGACCAGACTATAACTTACCAGGTTTGCCCCATCGAACCGGGCACGGCATCGGTATGGATATTCACGAATGGCCTTATTTGGTGAAAGACAATCCTCACCCGCTAGCATCTGGTATGTGTTTTAGTAACGAACCTATGATCGTAGTACCAAACGAGTTCGGTATTCGCTTAGAAGATCACTTTTATATGACCGAAGATGGCCCTGTGTGGTTTACTGAGCCTAGCGAATCGATTGACTCTTTATAAGTAAACTAAAATGAAGCTGCTCTTTCTTACGAAGAGCAGCTGTAGTGCGCGACTCCGCCCGCACTGAAAAATTCAAGTGGGCGCAGCTGGTAGTACTTATTCTCTACCTCTTTTGATTGCTCATCATAAGGCGCAGTAAGTATCTTCTGAAGTTCGTGAATTGGCGTAAAGTCACCTTTCTCTGCGGCTTTATAAGCAGGCACAATTAACCATTCGCGCCATGTGAATTTAGGGTTTGCTTTGCGCATATTCTCTGCGGTAGCAGCAATAGCGTTTGTAACATCACCTTGTGCTTCGGCGTCCTTTTCAATACGCTCACGCCACGTTTGTAGCCATGCTTCCCATTCTGTCAAGACCTCTGCTTTAGGCGGGTAGTAAAAGCTTTTCGTCAAGCTCGCCATATCTCTTGGTATTGACGATAGCTCTCGGAAAAACAGATTGTAGTCTACGCCTGTGCGCAACATTAATTGCAGCAGCTTAATTAGCAAGTCGTGGTCGTAGCTGGCAATGCCAAGCTTTGTTGCCCACATACTCTCCATGGCGCGTTCCATAACGCCAGAAAAACCGTCGTTGATCTCGTTAAGCTTAGAAAGCTGTTCACTGTTGCCGTCAATTAGCGGCATCAGTGAGCGGCAGAACATATCGAAGTTCTTTTGCGCAGCAATGGGCTGGTTTAAGAACGAGAAGTGACGACCGCCGCCTGTCCAAGGTTGGTAGTCTGCTTCAAAAAATTCACAAAAACCGAATGGCCCATAATCCAGCGTAAATCCTCCTGCGGCGCAGTTATCGCTATTAAAATTGCCTTGGCAATAACCGACGCGAACCCAACCAGAAACAAGACGCGTTAGCCGGTCTCGAAATAGTGCAGCCAGCGTTACCACCTGCTCTTCAAACGGCGTGGTTGTGTCAATTTCACTTGAGTACTCTCGTTCAATAAGGTGCTTAACAATGGCTTCTAGTTCGTTTAACGCTTCGCTGTGTTCGTTACATCGAGCACGTCTTGCAAAAAGCTCTATTTGCCCTACGCGCAGAAATGAAGGCGCAACGCGGGTAGAAATAGCCGTTATATTTTCTACCATCACTTCAGGTTCATAGGAATGAGACCCTTCGCGATACCACGGCCTGTCTATCGTGTCTGATTCAGACATAAACAAGCTCAGCGAACGTGAGGTCGGAATGCCAAGCGCATGCATGTGTTCTTGCACTAAAAATTCGCGCACGCTTGAGCGCAATACGGCGCGCCCGTCTGCGCCGCGACAATAAGGCGTGCGACCAGCACCTTTTAACTGCATTTCCCAACGCTTGCCGTTTAATACTGCTTCAACGATAGAAATTGCTCTGCCGTCGCCGTAGCCGTTACCTGTTCTAAACGGGCACTGCTGTGTGTACTCTGTACCGTAAATAGAAAGTGCGTAGCCGGTTGCCCAGCCGAAGGGCTTCATTGGAGCAGGTACATCCGACATGTCCCCTGAGAATAGCTGGGTGAAATCTTTAGATGTTGCCAAGCTATCGTCTATGCCTAATTCGGCAAACAGCGTTTCGCTATGAGCAACGTACGTCGGTGCAGTTAATGGGGTCGGAGTAACTGGCACATAGTGACCTGAAAACACTTGGCGCGGGTTATGGTCGTCACCATCGCACGTCGACTGCGGGTCTGGGGTAAGGGTATTCAGCAAAGAGTAATCTACGTACTTTGCGAATTCATCTAGTGTTTTGATACGTTCTGTCACTATGCCTGCCTATTTCACTGAATGGGAAAATCTGTTTGCGAGCATCGAGGCTCAGGTTACTTTTGCACCTTTAACCATTAACAATCTCGACACTTCATACGTTTTTTCAATGATTATTGTTTAGGTCGAAGTGCAAGCTGGCCTTGCTCTACAGTTAGCTGTAAAGGTACCGTTGAAAGCATGCTTACCGCTTTGTTCGCAGGATCTAGGCGATAAACAGGGTTATTGGCTAAATAGCCATTGATGAGCTGCATGAATTCGCCACTTACAGGGGCTAAATTACCCTTAAAGCCGCCAGCATCAATTGTGCTATCAAGTAGAGACAATGAGCGCACAAAAATCGCTTTTTCTTCACTGTCGTAATAAGGCGTGCCTTCCAAAGCAAGACTTACTTTTGCAGGGTAGTTCAACCCAAATGCACTAATACGCGCAGTGGCAATAGCGCCTAGCTGAACCACGTCTCTGCCATCTGGGCCTATGGTTGCTGTCATATCTTCCACGTCTAAATAAAGAGGAATACCAGCAAGTGACGTTTGCTTCTGCAACTTACTCACTTGGCTATCAAGCACTTGTTCTAACTCGGCATTAGATACAGTGTAAACTGCCAGTTGAGAGAGAG
Source organism: Alteromonas sp. DY56-G5 (assembly GCF_041414725.1). NCBI lineage: Bacteria > Pseudomonadati > Pseudomonadota > Gammaproteobacteria > Alteromonadales > Alteromonadaceae > Alteromonas > Alteromonas sp. DY56-G5. Next base: position 94,924 of record NZ_JANHZQ010000012.1, read on the forward strand.
TAGCGCAGCCTGCAAGAATGGTAGCGAAGGCAATGGAAAGTAGAATTCTCATAAAAAAGTCTCTTTTAGCAATGAGTTGTCGAATTACACAGTGCGAGCCGGAAATACTGGCGCTGCAACAACGAAGTGTCTCTATTGTACGGGCAGAGGAAAGGGATGAACAATGAAATCGTTAACTCGCTAAGACAACGGCTTATTCAGGGAGTCCATGAGTAGCAGAGAGGCGCAAAGCGTAACGCTGAAAAAATACTTGGTTGCCGACACTTAATAAAATTGTGTGTATGACCACTGTTGGAATATGTGCAATCGAAAGAGCGTGAACATGGCGTCATTTATATCTCAAGTTGGACAGTTTGTCGCAATCAACTTGATTAGTTTATAGCGGCTGTATTACCGTAGGCCCCTCGGTTGGGGAGTAGCCTGTTTCCGTTTCGAATGGAAAAGTTTGTATCAACATAATTGGTCACATTACCATGGTACAAACACCTCTTGGTTGGCGAGACCATCGATAAGTCCACGCGTAAAGGTCAGGCGTGCGGATTTGTCGTGGACTCAATTAGCCTGACCGGAGTTCTAAAACTATGAGTATCTTCGCTCTTATCTTGCTAGCCTTTGCTATGTCAACAGATGCGTTTGCCGCCGCGATAGGCAAAGGTGTCAAAATCAATCGCCCTCGTTTAAGTTTTGCCCTCAAAATTGGCCTTTTGTTCGGACTTATAGAGGCAACAACTCCATTTATAGGCTGGTTCATTGGTCGCGCGGCGTCTTCATACGTTGAAGCATGGGATCATTGGATTGCGCTAATAATTCTTTCTGGTTTAGGTATTCATATGGTACTCGAGAGCCTGAAACCTGCCGAAGAAGAGTCGACGTCTCAAAAACAATCCTTTATTTTGTTGTGTATTACTGCGTTAGGCACAAGCATCGACGCAATGGCAGTGGGTGCAAGTCTCGCGCTAATTGACGTGAACATTGCTATTGCTGCGACGTTAATTGGGATAGCCACTTTTTCTATGGTAACTATTGGCATTATGTTGGGCAGTGTTATGGGAACATTGATAGGTAAGCGAGCAGAGACATTTGGTGGCATTGTGCTTGTTTCGGTTGGTACTTGGATCTTTGTGAGTCACACACTCTAGAGCGTGTTGATCTTTGTGGTTTGAACGTTAACCGTGCTTCTATTACCGCTATAGCCACGCACGTTGAAACCGTTTATTAGATAACCCGATGGGTTATTTTCATCGCCAGAAAAACCTCGGATCGCAAAGCTATCGAACATGCCGCCAGAGTTGTTTTGTCTAACAATGGTGGGCGCAAAATCTAGTGCATCGATGAAGCGCGAGATCCCTTCTTTTAAGATCAAGCATAAGCAAGGTATTACGTGTCTTTGGCAGGTTTTGCAGAGGTCATGAACGTTATGTTATCTCGTTTCTTTTGGCAAGGAAGGTAAGCAAACAATAAGGTGAGATTGATGATTATTGCGGGCTGCTACAGATACATACAGGCTGTTTATATTGATAAATGGAAATGTGCAGAGCTGTGAGTAAAAATAAACTTACTGGTCTAAACTCACCTGCGCAGCGTTTTCCTCGGTCTACTAATGCTATACACTTCGCGTTTTTATTACTCTTGCCTGCAGGCTGAACCTAAATTTTTAACTAGGACACTGAATGCGTCACACAACCCTATCTTTGCTCTTTTGTACTTTACCTTTTGCCGCCATGGCCGCTGAAAGTGTTGATTCATCAAACGCTAACTCTGGCGTGGACAGCAACGAAAAAGGCGTAGAAAAAATTACGATTGAAGGGGCGGCGACGGCGAACAACAAGCCGGTAGGGACGTTTAATTCACCTATATCTAACTTAGAATACGATCCGCGAGTCGATTTGCAATCAAGGAACATGGCAGAAGCGCAGGCTGACGTGACTATTCGCGGCGGTATATTCGAAAACACGGGTTTTCGCATAGGAAGCGCAACGCTGATCGACCCGCAAACGGGGCACTATTTCGCTGAAATTCCGATTGCGCCAGAAATGTTGACGAAGCCGAGTATTTTCACGGGCGTCGATAACGCGCTTTACGGCGTAAATAGCTCTGTAGGTACGGTGTCTTACGGCTGGCGTCCCATCCAAACAGCAGGCAGTGTGTCAGTGGGAATAGGTAATAACAACTTCAATTTGCAGCGTGTACACGGTGCAGTAAAGCACGCGCTTAGTGATTTACCCGGTTGGTCTGTTGGCGTTGAAGGAGAGTATTCTCGCTCTGAAAGTGATGGCACTATTGCTAATGGCGATCATAATTTCGAACGCGCGTCAGGGCGTATTCAGCTGGCAAGTAATGACTCACAAACCGACGTGTTTTATGGCTTTCAGCAAAAGTTTTTTGGCTGGCCTAACTTGTACACGCCTTTTAATGTAAACGAGACAGAAGACATTCAAACCCGTTTGGTCATGCTAAATCACAAACAGCGCTACGGCGAAGAGAGCATGAAAAATACCTTTGAGGTCTCTGCTTACTACAGAGAGAATGACGACCATTACGTATTCTCACGTGAAAATCCTGAAGCGTTTCAGGCGTTTCACGAAACCAAAGTTAAGTCATTGGCGTTTTCCGGTACTCATAATGTTTCGCAAGAATTTGGTATTAACTACGCAGCACAGCTTACTGCAGACGACATCACCTCAACCACGCTAGAGAACAATTTCACCTCTCGCGACTACTACAAAATAAGCGTAGTGCCCGAGTATCGAACTCAGTTGAACAGCAATGAATCGCTTACCGTTCGTTTAGGTGGGGCGTTTGACGATACAAATCGCGACGATGACCGACTGTCTTTTGTGGGCGATATTAGCTGGCTTACCCAAGCAGGGAGCAATGCCTCGCGTACACTCTATCTTTCGTATGCAGAGGCGACGCAGGTGGCTGGCTACACTGCTGTAGGCGGCAGTACCACAAGCGGTCTGTTTAGAAGTAACAACCAGTTACAGCGAGAAGTCAGCAAAAACCTAGAGTTTGGGGCATCATTTGATAAATCCTCTTTCAAAGTTGATACCGCCGTATTCTATCGCTGGGATAACGAGCTGACAGATTGGACGTATAGCTTCGACGCTACGTCAGCTCGCAGTGCAAACCCGGTTGATATCGAAACCTTAGGTGTTGAGGTGATTGCCATTAAACGCTTTGAGAGCGCAGATGTGGTGGCCAGCTACACCTATTTAGATAAGTCTGAAGACTATCGAATTGATGAGGTAGACGCGAGCTTTTACGCGCTTAACTATCCGCCGCATCGCGCCACCCTTGGGTTGGTGTGGTTTGCAACCGATACGGTTGAAGTGCGCATTGACAACGAGTGGCGGAAACAAGAAACCAATGCGCTTAGAAACGGCGACGAATCTGCGTTTTTCTCACATGTCACTTTCACATATTCACCTGCTCAGATTGAAGGGTTAAGTCTGGTATTGGCAGTTGATAACTTGTGGGATGAGCGCTTTGAAGAAATCCCAGGAACGCCGGGGCGCGGCGACCAATATTCTGCCACTGTTACCTATTTTTGGTAAGGGCGGCGCAATGACAGTTAATTATCCTCATACCTTGGACGATTTTGCTGGGCGATGGACGCTAACGCGCAAAATCATCCAGCGAAATGGTGATGTATTTACCTTTTCTGGCGAGGCTGAATTTAGCTGGCTGGAAGGCAGCGTACAAAAAGAAAAAAGCGGCTTGGCGTATTACGAAAAAGGCGAAGTAACTGCGCCTAACCAAAGCGTAATGCCCGCAGAACGTCGGTATTTCTGGCAGCAGCCTCAAACTGGTTTATTTGAAGTGTTGTTCGACGATGAACGTTATTTTCATTCTTTCAGTTCGACCAATCCAAACGCTGAGCACTTGTGCGGCGACGATAATTACGTGGTGCGCTATGACTTCACAGCGTGGCCTGTGTGGCGCTCTACGTGGCAGGTCATCGGGCCGCGCAAAGACTACACCATGGTGAGTGAGTATAGTCCTGCGTAGTTTTGGCCTTTTTGAGGCTTATAACTGTTTCTGCTTCTTAGCGTGTTGATGGGACATCCAAAGTGCAATAGCAATGATGGCACCGCCAAGAAGCAGGCGAGAAAAGTCGGTGTCTTTTTGCCAAAGCAGTAAATTAACCACAAGCCCCGCTGGAATAAGTGCGTTATTCATAATAGCTAACGTACCACCAGAAACGGCTAGCGCCCCTTGGTTCCAAAAGTAATATCCAAGCCCTGATGCCACAATACCCAACCACAGTAGCACTCCCCACTGCTCGGTATTTTGCGGTAGTTGACTTGGGTTGCCGAATAGGAAAAAAGCAGGCAAGGCTACAACTAACGCGCCTAAATAAAACCACGCGAATACGTTGTGATAGGGTACTTGAGCTGTAAAAGTCGAGGTCAGCTTTTTATAACCCACTTGTCCTAGTGCAAAGGAAAGATTAGCACCCTGAACAATGGCAAAACCAAACCAGTAGTTATCAGTCACGCCATCAAAGCGAATTATGGCTGCACCTGCGGTGGCAATAAGTGCGCACAATAAATAAAACGGGGTAAACCGCTTAAACAGGGCGTCGTTCAAAATGGCGACATAAAGCGGCGTAAAAATGGTGAAAAGCAACACTTCTGGCACGCTTAAAAACAAAAATGCGTGATAGAAGAAGATGTACATCAGCCCTAATTGCACAGCACCTAAACTGGCCAGAATCACCTTTTGTTTAAGGTTCAATAATGCCGGCCTAAGGAAAGGAAGGAAGATCAGTGTGGCGAGCACAATGCGTGTCAAAACAGCAAAATAACTGTCTACTGAGCCAGCCAAAAACTCGCCTATGAGCGAAAAGGAAAATGCCCACAGGACAGTAACTGCTATTAAATAAAACACACGCTATGCTTCTTTGTAAGTTTAACCGCGGCGTAAAATAGGCCATCGCTGCTCGTATATCAATAGTTAGCTTACCCTCTATCAACACTCGCTTCAGAAGTTTGTGTAACAGCGGAAGTTTCGCAATCGTTTGGAATAGTGCAGGCGCGACTTTCTGGCGAAAGGGAATGACCTATTAATACAGGGTACAGCCAAGCGCCAAAGCATGCTCCACATATAGGCGCTACAATAGGCACAATAAAGTAGGGGATGTCTTTCGCCCCATCAAGCGCATACTCCCATCCTGCAATATAGGAAAAGAGCTTAGGACCAAAATCGCGAGCTGGGTTCATGGCAAAACCGGTCAACGGCCCTAAAGAAGAGCCAATGACAGCAATGACGATACCAATTAGTAGCGGATTCATGGCTCCACGTGATGCGCCGTTATTTTCATCTCCCAATGCCAGTATTGCGAACATCAAAACGGCAGTGATAACGAACTCAACGCCAAAGGCTCCCCAAAATGAAAGGGCTTTGTGGGGGAAAGTAGAGAAAATGCTTGCTGTTGTGAGAGCGTCTACACTATCGCGCGAAAGGTTATGAGTGAGTTCATAATCTATAAAAAGTTGATGATACAACCCGTAGATAAGTGCAGCAGCAGCGAATGCCCCCAAAAACTGGGAAAGAATAAAGGGGGCAACTTTGTGCTTTTCAAAACCGTGAAAAAGCGCAAGCGCAATAGTTACCGCTGGGTTGATATGTGCACCGGAAACGCCAGCAGTACAATAAATGGCAACAGCGACGCCAAACCCCCAGACAATACTGATTTCCCATTGACCGAACGAGGCGCCTGTTAATATCAATGCTGCAACGGCACCAACACCGAAGAATATCAGAATTGCCGTGCCTATGAATTCAGCAACACACTGGCGGAAAAGCGTTGGTTCCGTGAGAGGTAACATAATTCTTCCTTTTAATCTTTGACCAGTACAACGCATTGATCAGAAAAAGAAGCGACAGAGCTATGTTATGAAGAATGAAAGCTGAAACCGTTTTATGTTGGCACAATAGTGCATTAACCGTTCATTCAACTAACAGGCCGTTAGGTTCTAATTCTGACGCAGCTTCCCATGTACATTTAATAGGAACGCATCATAAAACGAACATAAACGAACTGCAAATGAGCAAAAGCGAATATTTGTCGTTCTCGGTGTTGATACTGGTATTCAGCTTGGTATAGCAGCACCGCTGTTACCTCAGAGCGGTAATACTAAAAAAGGCCAGTCTTAGTGGAGTACGGATAGCTCAGTACTGAGGCTAGCATTTTTGTTGTCGCTATCGCCTTTTAACTCTCCAGCTTCTTCAACCAATGCCGTCATAGCGTCAATAATATCAAGGAAGCTTGCTAGCTGCTCTGGCGTTAGACCATTAGATAAGTTTTCAATTTTATTGATAAGCTGTTTGGTAGGTAAGCGCATAGCGTCAAAATCTCGTTGTTTACATGTTTAAAATTCAGTTTCTTTAGGTATCTTTCAAGTTGCTTGCCAACATGCAGAATATTAAACTCCTGGCGCTTTCTTGCCTTGCTAATTGAGTTCAGATCTATTTTGCAGTGAAGGCGGAGCTCACAAGTGTGTGTTTACGCGAAGATGAACGGGTTCTTATTGCTTCACACAAGTTCACTCGCTTCACATTGGTGTGCCTGCCAATACACTAAAGCGTGACGTGATAGATAACTCGTTTGACGTGTCGGAACTTATGCTATTTGAAAGTGTTGAAGCGCAAGATGAGTACCAGCTTCATCCTATTCACAAAAAGTTTGTGGAAGAGTGTTCTCATTTATGGCGTGAAGTGGTGGTGCGAGATTCTGTTTCGGTATAATTCTTAATTTGCCGTGACAATGTTTTACCCTTTTACCGAATAGTATGGCATTCATCGCGCACTAAAGGCGAGTCCTCAGTCTAGACGCTATTAAAGCGTGGTATGATGCCGCTTAGAAAATTCCGGTACACAAACTAAAGAGCTATTAAAGGACAAAATATGCCGCACATTCGCGTAAGAGGTATCGAGCAATCAGTGTTAGAAGAGGTTGCAGGTTCTATCGTTGAACAGTTTGCCAAACTGACCGACACCCCTAACGATCATTTCACAGTAGAGCACATTGCGAGCCAGTTCATTGTGGCCGGTGGAGCCTCTTCGGCTTATCCGTTTGTAGAAGTTTTGTGGTTTGATCGCGGGCAGGATGTCAAAACTGCAGTGGCTCACGTTATCGATACTGCGCTTCGCCCCTTCGTAGGAGAGGATAAGGACATCACGGTTTTATTTGAAGATCTCAACGGTAACGACTACTACGAAAATCGCGAACATTTTTAGCGTTTGTATGTCTCGTTAAGCTCCTGCAGAGCAAGATTATCTAGTCCTTTTTCATTGCTACTTTTCTCTTTCCATCTTTTTACAGGTTCATCATGTTCTTTGAGCGCGTTTCACATCGTCCACTGTTTTTAAACGTGGCTTCTTACTGTTGACCACGCTGACAACTAGACTAAGTAAGCATGTTCACTTTGCCTCAATTCCATCAGTTCCCATTAGAACCAACGCGTCTATACATTCCAGCCTTTCTTTAATCGCGAGTATAGGTAGCGCCACACGCACAGGGCAAAAACGATAAACGCGCTGTCTATAATGAGCGAGTTCATGACTAACGAACTAGGGTAGTGAACAGCAAAGTGAGTAATGGCCAATACAACTAACAAGGCGGCGAGACAATTCAACAGCACCAAGTGAGTTTTCATAAGCACTTTTTGCATTAGTGAAGCGATAAGAATAGCTGTCAATGTTACCCAGAAAACAGGTTTTGTGGGCAGCGCCAGCGTTAACTCTAACAATGCAGCCCAAATAAATGCGATAGGCGTGCCCCACACAAAACCCAGCCAAAGCTGGTTTAAGGCATCTTGCTTAGCGCGTTTTGCCAGCCACAAATTTATACCGGTAACAGAAATAATAGTTAACGCGAACCCCATTAATCCGAAGAATATCTTCATCGCTTCTGGACCAAAGTGGCCGAAGTGTATGCGATATACAGAAAATATCGCTTGTTGGCCTGCATCACCATCTGAATAGCCGACTTTATCGATATATTGTCCACTGGCATCAAAGCGATATTGCTCTGAATAAATGAGCTTATCCAAGTGCTGCGAGCCGAGCAGAATATACTGATTGTCTTTGGTCGCATTTTCCAAAGTAACAAAAATGGGCTGGGTATTGGGCTCCATTTTCATTATGTCGGTCAGCGCTTTTTCTATATTCGCAATGGCTGGCTGATGTTCAAGCTGAATCGATGAACCATAAATGTCGGCAAACAGATCAAGCTTGTTTCCTTCATATAAGGTATCGGCATAAATGGACGTTAAAAACGATGCTAAACCAAAATAAACACCGGTTAGCGCAATCATCAAGTGAAAAGGCAAGCCCCACACGCTCATTCTGTTGTGTAAGTCGCCTTGTGTAAGCTGCTCGTTGTTACCTGTTCGCAACCGAAAGGCATCTTTAAAAATGCGTCTGTGAGCAACAATGCCAGAGATAATCAATGCACACAAAATAGCACCCAATACACTGACGGCCATCATTCCGATGTCTTCAGGTAGATGCAGGGCGGTGTGTAAATCAACGATTAAATCAGTAATAGGGGTTGTGGATGGTTCACTTAATTCACCGGTTGGAGAAATATTCCAATACTCACCGTCTGCACTAATACGTGCGCGTGGCAAATCGTGCGTAGGCAAGCGAATGACAATGTTTCCCTGTGTTTGACCCTCTTTCATTGTGAGAAAGCGTTCATAAGCATTTTGAATGCTGCCAGGGGTGTAATCTAGATTATCTGCAATATGGGGTTGTTCCCACCGCAGAAGTTCTTGAGAGAAAACAGATAAAGTGCCTGAAAAGCACACCCAATACATCAACACACTAACGGCTAGTCCTAACCAAGCGTGACTTTTTAAGGCGCTTTTATTTGCGCTGGGAGAAATAGAAATACTCATTTTATATACTATACAAGTAGAAGTAACTTAACGCGCTAAGTACACTCAACACCCCAACCGGGCGCCATAGTTTACTGTCTGCACAAAGCCAGTATGCGCCACATCCCCATAATAGAGGCATGGTGTAAATTCCCAGTGCAATCTGGTTTACTTTGCTCATGCTAAGCGCTGTTGTCCACACTACGGTAACTAACATGGCGCAAATAGCACTTAAAAACACACTGCCAAGTAGTTTTACGAGGGCGTTAAAAGCAATAGCGGTAGACGGGGAAGTCAATCCAGATGCGAACGGTAAATCGACGCGTTTTACATCTTTACTTATTCGTCGTCGGGCGAGATAAATCCAACTCCATGCTTGTAACGAGAAAGCGACCACTGCGTAGCAGGTACCTAATTCAGGGCCGTACTCTGTAATCCAAAGGCTTAAACTCGCCAGCATTAACAACAATGCCGAGAGTTTAGCTATACGTTTAAAGGCGATCTGTGTGCTTTGCCAAGCGCGGTAAAACAAACCTATCGCCAATGCGCTGCCTAAAAAGGCAGCGATTGACAGTAGCATAACTTAACCCGTTAAAAATTGAATGAAGCAGACAGTCTGAATGTCCGAGGTTCACTTAATACAAGGTAGTTTGAGCCAGGGAAGCCGCCTACCGACGCCCAGTAATTATTGTCAAAGACGTTATCTACACGAGCGCGAAGTGTGATGTCGGTCATTCCTGCAAGGAAGCTGTAACGAACGCCTAAATCGAAACGATTAGATGCATCGACTTCAAGGCTATTGTCGGCACTGGCATATTGTTTCGAGGTATAGGCCGCACGTGCATCGACAGTAAGCCCTGGAAGGGTATCAACATCCCACTCAAGATTAATGTTTGCTTGTAAATCAGGAACACCAATGGCCGTTTTGCCATCTAGTGTACCGTCTTGAGTTTTCGTCATTTCCGCATCGAGCCAAGTGAATCCGCCCAAAACACGTAGATTTGAAGTTGGCATGCCAAATACGCTTAACTCAAGCCCTTGGTTTTGCTGTTCACCATCGGTACTGAAAACATTGTCTTCAACAATTGAGCTTTGCTTTGAGGTGTTGAAAACACTCAATGAACCACCGTATTGCCCAGCATCATATTTCACACCTACTTCTATTTGCTCGGCGCTGTATGGGTCAAAAACTTCACCCGCGTTTTCAATTGGTTCACCACCGCTTGATGCAGGCGCTACCTCACCAGGAAGCAGTCCCTCGATATAGTTGGCGTAATAAGACACCTGTTCTGACGATTTATAAACAATGCCCACAACCGGCGTGAATTGAGATTCGTCGTAGCCTGACAACTCATCACCTGTATTGTAATCAAAGGTGCGGGTTTCAATGTTTTGAACACGACCACCAAGGGTTAAGAGAACTTTTCCATCGTTAAACGAAATCATGTCTGCAAGAGCAAAACTTGAAAGGTCTGTTTTTTCTGTGATTAGTGGGTTGCTAAGGTCGCCACCAATAAAGAAGTCAGCATCGGGCATGGTTGCTGTTACCGGATTATAAATATTTCCAGCAAAGCCGCTAAAATCAGAAAACGCATAGGCATTTTCAGATTCTAGAGAAAACGTTGATGCAGACGTAATGATCGTGTGTCCCACGCTTGCGGTTTTGAATTCGATATTTAGGCCCACTTCACCTGAGCGAATTCCATCATTTCTAACGTTATCAAAACGGTAAGCGGAAAAGTCGCCATTTGCTTCTGCCTGTCTAGGGTTAGCAAACACATTATCTTCTTCACCCGATCTGAAACCATACGCCGCCCATGCAGTGATGTTGTCGGTAAAATCGTATTCTCCACGAACCGCACCGAAAAATTGACGCTCGTTAGTGTAAGTCCACTCTTGGGCAAAATTGGTGTCACTGTCAGGCGCTTCTGGAATTGCACTACCAGGAGTGACTGCAGGGCGTGGTGAGTCAACCTGATGGTCTTGGTAGCCCAAATCCAAAGAAAGACGGAAGTTATCGCTATCGTGATCAATGCCAATAGCAGCAACGCTCAATTCACGATCTTGGTTATCGATACTTGTTTCGCCGCCTCGTTGTACAAAGTTTGCTCTTACGCCGGTACTTTGACTATCGTCGCCAAATCTGCGGCTTACATCTGCTGCGCCATACCAATGTCCTTGAGACTCGTATCCAAGCGTTACACGGTTTAATGGGTCATCGCCCGCGCGCTTAGGCACTATATTTACCGAACCACCTAAGCCGCTCCCGCCCGGTGCTGCGCCGTTTAGAAATGCACTGGCGCCACGGAAAACCTCAACGCGTTCTGACAACTCGGCAGCAACATATTGGCGAGGTAAAACACCGTACAATCCGTTGTAAGTCATATCGTCAGAATAAACGGGAAACCCGCGCATTACGTATAGCTCTTGAAAATTACCGAAGCCTTTTGCCACACGAACCACCGGATCGTTTTGCAACACATCGGCGATACTTCTTGCTTGCTGTTCCCTTATGATGTCTGCGGTAAAGTTGGTGCTTGCGAATGGAGAGTCCATCATGTCGAGATTACCTAAAATACCCGCACGCCCACCGCGAGATACTTGGCCTCCTGCAAAGCTATCTCGTAATTCAACCTGAGATGCATCAACAGTAATATGCTCAATGTCATCATTATTATTATTATTTTCTGTTTGTGCATATACAGGCGCGCCTGCACACGACAGGCCGAACATCACGGCCAAGGCACTTTTAAGCAAATTCATGGGAGCTCCAAAAATCAAAAGACAACGAATATGATAACTATTTTCATTTTAAAAAGGCAGGATATGTTCCTTTAAAATATGCATTTCGTCTTTTATTTGAAGAGGACTATCGTGCTTTGTGCCTAGATTTTAGGTAAAAGTCCGCACACGCTGCTATCCATGCAACGTGGTTGAGGGGGCGAAGAGAGTGAAATTATTTTGACTCGAGAAGTCTTATCCAGTGATCAAATACGCCCAGATTCTCAAGTATGATCTTAAAACACATTAGAATAGGCACGGCGAGTAAAACGCCTACCACACCCCATAGCCAACCCGTTATTGCTATCCAAATTATGATTATTAATGGGTTAAGCTGCATACTTCTTCCTAGCACCGCAGGCGTGATGAGTTGTGACTCAATGATATTCAATACTAAAAACAGACCCGCAGGCAGAAACGCACTGCTGGTAAGCCCAAACTGCACAAGCCCAACTACCAGCAATACCACGCAGCTCGCCACACCACCCAAGTAGGGGACAAAGTTCATCAGCGCAACCAGCGCTCCCCAAAGTAACGCATCATCTATTCCTAAATAGTAAAACACGCCTGCTGTAGCTAACCCTAAGCAAGAGTTTATGATGCTGATGGTGACGATATACGAAGACAGCTCCCGTTGAATTTGATCTACCAATACCAGCGTTCGTCGCTTGTTGGTAACAATGGGGAAGTCTCTTACAAAAACATTGAATAGGTTGGGGCCAAAAACCAACAAGAAGAAAATTAAAACGATACAGGCGAGCACCTGTGCCAGTAAAAATGGCGCGTTACTGAAGAGTGTGAGCCCAATATCTATTCCGCTTTGTTTAATTTTGTCTGTCACAGAGTTTGTGTTGTCTTGCGGTGGAGAAAGTTCAGGTGACTTCTCATCGTCACCAAACCAGCTAAAGAATGAACGTTCTTTTTCAACGGGTTCAGCTGGAGGCGTTGCATAAGCGTCGATGTTGCTGCTTATCTCTTCAATTTCTTTGGATATCTCGGCAGCAATTTTGGGGAGAGATTGCATCCAGCGTTCTGCCGGTTCAGCAAGCTCTATACCTAAAAATGTAAACGGCGCGACCAGCAAGACAATCAGGGCTCCCGCTGACAGTGTGCGAGGTATGAATAACTTGCGTGCGAATGCAACAAGAGGGCTCAAAAGCAGAGCAACAAAGGCGGAAAAGAAAAGAGGAACAAGTAAAGATTTGGCAAGGTACAACGTATAAATGACAGCAAAAATCACAAGAATATTTAGCAGTCTGGTTTGTTGGGCTATTTTGGGGAACTTACCAGCATACTTCCCGTTCCCTTTATCTTGATTCGAGCCAGCGTTGTCCATGTCTTAGCCTTGGTAGAAAGTGATCTTGGTAGAACTTTTACTAGTGATAGCGTAAGTGTTACGAAAATTTAATCATTTAAGTTCACTTACCGCACCGCTAGAGAAGTCGCTTTGTACTGCTTAACGTAAATCGTTAGCTAAATAGTGATTTCTACTTTAGTATAATTTTTTCTGCATTATTTGAGCGAATTATGTCTGAGCCAATAAGTAAGGCTTCATCTTCTTTTACCGACGACATCCCCTTTCAAGCTCTTATAGAAAATATAACTGATGCGGTGATATTTGCCGATGTTAAAGGCAACGTTATTTACGCTAACCATCAGGCCCGCTCCATCTGTGGATTAGACAAAAATGATCGTTCTAATGCTCATCGAAAAGCGACTTGTTGCGGATATATTTTCGCATGTAGTGATAGGTAATTGGGCGTAACAACCAGCTGTGAAGCGACATCAAAAAGCGTTTATGGGTAGGCGTGTTTTCGTAAATTTTATCATCGTGCAGCCACAGCATCTTGCCAACGTGCCAGAAGTAAAAAGGGAAGGGCGGCATAAAGGTTATTACATCTAAATCGCAGCAAATGCGATACGTTCTATGGTGTAGCGTGTAGTGCTTATACCAAGAGCGCGTACCCACTGCGGGCTGTCCGAAAGTCACTACCCTTTTTACTGACTTTGCGTATAAACGCTCAAAGTAATCAGCCATTAATACCGCTACTGCGCCGCCGGACGAATGGCCAATGAATGTAAAGCGCTTGCCTTGCTGCCTAAGTGGTTCAAGCACTTTTACAAGTAGCTCTCTAAGTGGTAATGCTTCATTGGATGTCTTAGTGCTGGAATACATAGGTTGAGCCAATAGCCGCGCAAACCCCCAGTGGACCCAGAATTTTCTGTTTAACTGATTGAGTTTGTTTGGGATGAAGAATAAATTCGCTAGCCAATCTCTTACCCCCAATGATCCGCGAAAAACGATAATGACCTCTTTTTTATTCTCGACCCACAAGATTCTTACGCTCATTCTGCCGTACTTATCGACTAGCTGGCGTTCATAAAAAGGATCTAAGATTTTTTGGTATTGCTCGTCGGCATCAGGGTAGGCGAGTTGGCAGAGAATGGCATATCTTTCATATTGATAGCGTTTCAATTTCTTCATGAAAACTCGTATTGGAGCATTTAGCGTTTTTGAAGCTGAGCCGTTGAAGACTCTTTCACTGAATACTTCACGCTACAGGGAGTTTATTTCAGTGTTATGACGGGGCGCGTTATTTTTCTTTAAATGTCCGTACTCTTTGTTGTGTCACCTTGATGTAGAACCACTTCACCTGCGGTAACACGCCTTGATTACGAACACTGTAACTCTGGCTGAGGGGGGAATTATCTATGCGGACTATATGGTATGGACCCTCTCCTCCCATGAAGGCTTCAAATGAGCCAAGATAGGGTTTTTCATACCACTATTATTCCGTGTTAAGCTGCTGATGTAACTTACATTATTAAGACTATTTCGTGATCCTTAATCGCTACTTATGATCACAGGTTATAAGTTTATCGATTTGCGGAAATCGACGATATCCATGTACAGGTAAATGTCGGCAGGCTCTACGAACATCTTCATTCGGACAATGCCTTCATCACGGAAGCAATCCAGTGAGGGTTAATATTGATTGGCACGCTAAGTTGAGCATTTCCAAGTTGCAGGAGAAGTTCGCCACCCATTGCTTCGGTGTAGGATTCAACCTTCGTGACTTCGCGTTTCACCTGAACAAACTTGTTGCTTGTTCGCTGTAACCGAATATCTCGACGCCTGGTGTAGTAAGTTTGAACATTAATCTGCTGTTGGCGACAAAACGCCACTGCGGTGAGCCCGCTTTGCTTTTGCTGCTCGAATAAGTTGAGCCAGTCTTGCACTTCTCTTCGTTGATATTGCGGCATAGTCATTCTCCTTAACAAAAAGAGAACACCATGCCGTAGCTGACCTATGAATTGAATGTGGGGGATTACCGGACGTGTATGGACTCCTCCTCTTTTGCAAGTAATTTGTTCGATAACTTTGGGTATGATTGCCAACGTGTATCCGGTTTCTTAATGATGCATTTTCTTTTACTGCATCGAACCTCTATGGGCTATTCGCACACTTGCTCCTGAACGGACACACGAGCTTAAAGGCTCTTCGTCCGGGTAAGGTTTTTCAAGTGTCGGTCTAACCTGTTAGCCATCTCACATCTTACTTTGCAATTGGGATGAAAACTTTTCGTATTTCTTAATTCGTTTAAGCTTAAGCGCTTGCTATCAACTCTGGGTCATAACTTTCGTTTGTATTTACCATAGCCCAAGCTGCACGCGCTGTTTTATTAGCTAACGCTACAGTTACCGTATTAACGTGCTTGTATGCGCAGAGCTTTTCAATCCATTTACTTAAATTATCATCATGCCGATGAGCATGCCGGATGACTGACCGTGCACCATGAACAAGTAGTTTTCTTAAGTAACCATCGCCTCGCTTACTGATGCCAAGTAACCTAGGCTTGCCGCCGGTACTGTGTTGCCTCGGCGTTAAACCAATAGAAGCAGCAAAATCCCTACCTTTACGGTATCCTTTCGCATCACCAATAGCGCAAGACAATGCGCTGGCACACAGGATACCAATACCCTGTAACTGAAGTAGCGAACGTGCGACAGGGTCATTTTTGACTTCTTTCTCAATAAGCGTGTCGAGCGTATCGACTCGCTCTTGGAGCTGCCTTAAGTCATCAAACAAATCACGTAGCAACAAGCGAAAAAGCGCCGACAAACCATTTTCTGCATCTTCCAGCCACAGGGGGATGGCTTCTCTCAGTTTGTTGATACCCACTGGCGCAACTAGCCCATATTCGCTTACCAGTCCTCGTATCTGATTTGCTTTGGATGCTTTTTGAACCATCAACTTGTCCCTGATACGGTGTATAGATTGTATGTCTTGTTGCTTACTTGATTTCACACTTACAAAGCGCATGTTCGGCCGACTCATAGCCTCACATATTGCCTCTGCATCAATCGCATCATTCTTATTACTTTTTACGTAAGGCTTAACAAATTGCGCATGAATGATTTTGACTTTAAAACCTCGTTTTTGTAATTCTCGCCCCCAATAGTGAGATGAACCACAGGCTTCCATTGCAATTTCAGTCCCTTTAGGGACCTTGTTCTCAATAGCATCCAACCACTTTGTTCGACAGTATTTTCCTTTCCACTGCCGTTCACCAAACCTATCCACCGCGTGCACATGAAAAACGGACTTTGCAATATCAACACCGACTCGAGTAATCTGGCCCATGGGCTTCTCCTAATTTGAATGCTGGTAACTCACCATCACCATATTGACCAAAAAAAGGACAACAATTCAAGTTGAGGAGGAGTCCATCCCATTGGACACGGTAATATTACGAATAGAACTAGGGCTAAATTGCGTACATCAACGTATACCTTTGTTCGGTGCACGGTTATACACAGGGCAAACTCTCAATATAAGATTTTCTAATTTACATTTCTCTTTAGTTACTAGCCGCGCGCTCTGTTCCAAATATTCAAAAGCATTAGATATCTCTCTTTGAAAAGTGCTCCTTTATCAAAGAAGTAAACTCGCGACTTGCTTCAACCGAAGGCACATGCCCAGTTTGTTTTAATTCCGTCACAGGTGCACTAAGGGTTTCTCCCAATGCTTGTAATGATGAGGTGGGTGTAGCGACATCATCTTCACCTGCAATAAGCAAAATAGGTGCACCATTAGGTTTAAGTTGAGTATGTGTGTCTCTTTCGCCTAACCACGCACACAATAAACCGTAAGAGTGATCGTCAACGTTCGCGAGTGATCCTTCCCATTGAGACAATAACGTGGGGAAACGTTTGGTACTAACCGGGCTAAACCATCTTGGAACTAAGCTGGCTGCGAGGGTTTCAAGCCCTTGTTGAGTCACACTTTTCTGGCGCTCCAGCCACGCTTCAGTGGAACCTATTTTCATACCAGTATTAGTTAACACGGTGCTTAACAAGCGTTCTGGATGGGAAATTAATAGCTGTTGCCCCAACATTCCGCCAATTGACGTACCCACGAAATCAAACTTATCGATACCTAACGAGTTACACAGGGTTAATAAGTCGTCAACTAACTGTGATTCACCAAGGTTTTTCGTGTTTGCGGGGAACGCTTTACTGTCACCGTGTCCAGGTAGGTCATAACGCAAAATGCTGAAGTTCACCATTAAGTCTGGTACCAAGTAGTCCCAAACACGCATATTCATACCCAACGGGTGAGCTAGCACTACAACAGGTTTGTGCTTAGTCTCAATGAACTGGTAGTGAATACCTTGCTCTGATAATGTCGCCATGTTGAGCCCCTAAATGCGTTTTAGCAATGTCGCTATACCTTGGCCAACACCAATACACATACTGCATAGTGCATAATCGGCCGAGGTTTGTTCAAATTGTAATGCGGCAGTATGCAGCAGGCGTGCCCCCGACATACCGAGTGGATGGCCAAGTGCAATGGCGCCGCCATTGGGATTCACTCTTGGATCATCTGCACTAAGTCCAAGTTCCTGCATACAGGCTAATGCTTGCGCTGCAAATGCTTCATTAAGTTCAATTGTGCCAATATCGTCTAGGGTCAACTTTTGTTTTGCAAGCAATTTATTAATTGCAGGTACTGGGCCTATACCCATAATAGTGGGTTCAACACCAGCGGTAGCCATCCCTTTAATTTGAGCAACAGGCGTTAAGTTATAGCGTTCAACTGCAGCTTCACTTGCGACAAGCATGGCAGATGCGCCATCGTTAATACCCGATGCATTACCTGCGGTAACCGAGCCATTTTCACGGAACGGAGCTTTTAGTTTTGCCAATGCCTCTAATGTTGTTTGAGGGCGTATGTGTTCATCTTTGTCGATGACGATGGTATCGCCTTTTCTAGGCTGAAAGGTCACAGGTGCTATTTCTTTAGCAAAACGGCCAGACGCTTGAGCAGCAGCCGCTTTTTGCTGAGACTGATACGCAAAGTTGTCTTGTGCTTCTCGGCTAATCGAGAATTTCGCTGCTACATTTTCTGCAGTCTCAGGCATGGTTTCAGTGCCGTATTGCTGCTTTAACGCAGGATTAATGAAGCGCCAACCCATGGTGGTATCTTCAAGTATTTGTGAGCGGTCAAATCCGCTTTGTGCTTTGCCCATCACAAATGGCGCTCGCGACATAGACTCAACGCCGCCAGCAAGAATAAGGTCTGCTTCACCTGCTGCAATTGAACGGTAAGCAAGACCAATGGCATCCATACCAGAGCCACACAAACGATTAATTGTGGTGGCTGGTACCGAAAATGGCACGCCTGCAAGTAAGGTGGCCATTCTAGCAACGTTTCGGTTGTCTTCACCGGCTTGGTTGGCACAGCCGAAAAACGCATCATCAATGCTTTCTGCTGGTAGCTGAGGGCACTGCGCCAGAACTGCGCGAATAACTTGTGCAAGTAAATCATCAGGACGAATGCTGGCTAGCCCACCAGCATAACGTCCAATGGCAGAGCGGCTGGGGTTACATAAATAAACGTTCATTACGCAGTCTCCGTTTGGCTGTGCGCCGCTTCAGTAACGCGCTTTAGTTCTCTTAATACTTCGATTTCGCTGCTGGTGGGTTCATCAGTGGTTTGAAGTGTGTCAGCAAAGCGAATGTCCCAGCCAGTGGCATCGATTACCTGTTGCTTTGTAACGCCTGGGTGCAAACTCACCACAATAAGTTCATTGGTTTCATCTTCTGGCTTTAATATACAAAGGTCAGAAATCACCAAAGTTGGGCCTTTACCCAGCGTAGACTTGCCTTTGCGACCTTGACCGTCTCGGCCAAAACCCAATGTGGTAATGAAGTCGACATCTTTAACAAAAGTGCGCTTTGAATGCCTTACGGTGATGATCACTTCTTTGGCATTGGTTGAAATTTCTGGTGCACCGCCACCGCCAGGAAGGCGAACTTTAGGGTTGGCATAACTGTGAGCGCCATCAGGGCCACTGTCTTTGTGCGATGCAGCGATAACTGTGGTGTTAATGTTGCCGTATCGGTCTACTTGTGCGGTGCCAAGGAAACCCACATCAATATGACCGCCTTGCAGCCAGTAACGGAACATTTCGGGAACCGAAACGGTGGTAAGCGCCGACTCGCAAAGTTCACCATCCCCAATAGATAAAGGCAAAACCTGCGGCTTGGTTTCTATGGTACCTGACTCGTAAATAAGTGTTATGTCAGGGGCATGAGTAAGGCGTGCTAAGTTCGCTGCAGCACTTGGTAAGCCAATGCCCACAAAACAAGTCGAATTGTTATTCAGAGCACGGGCAGCGGTAATCGTCATCATTTCGTCTGAAGTATATTGTTCGGTCATGATTATTCTCCTGCTTGAAATACTTCTTCATCTAACCACTTTAAAAATGGCTCGCGCTCTCGGCTTATGCTGTCCCACTTCTTGTAGTAACTGTTGTCGCGCGGGTAGTAACCATGTGTATAAGACGGTTTAGCGCCAAACGGTACGGTGGCAATGGCGTTGATTGTCCAAGCGGGAAGTACACAACTATTTGGACCTGCTTCTAAGTCGTCCACAATTTCTTCGACGGTGACGATGCTATAGCGAGAAGAAAGCACAACTTCCTTTTGAACCCCTAAAATACCTTCAATGAGTACGTTTCCTGCGCGGTCTGCTTTTTGCGCATGAACTATGCCCACATCGGGTTTAATCGATGGCACTGCGGCAAGCGCTTCACCCGTAAACGGACAAGTAACGGTTTTGATGTTGGGGTTAACGTGCTGTAGATCACTACCTACATAACCCCTGAATACCGCCATGGGTAAGCCTGATGCACCCGCTTCATAAGCATTTGCCATTGCCGCGTGACTGTGCTCTTCAATTTCGAGCGGAGCTGGATAGCCGTGCTCAATGGCGTCACGTACGCGGTGTAAAGAACCTACACCTGGGTTTCCTCCCCATGAAAACACAAGTTTGCTCACACACCCGGCACCGACTAGCTGATCGTAAATAAGATCAGGGGTCATTCTTACCAATGTGAGGTTGCGACGTCCTTGGCGAATAATTTCATGCCCTGCGGCGAAAGGAATAAGGTGAGTAAATCCCTCTAATGCAACTGTGTCGCCGTCCTTAACGCCATCTTCAATAGCTTTTGAAAGTGTTGTAAATAGTGTCATAATAAAAGTTCGCAATACGAATGTTGATTCATAATGCGAACAAATTAATGATTTTGATTGTTTAGGTCAAGTAATAAATGTTAAAAAATTGCTAGGGCTATCAGTCAAACCAATTTATGTTGCTGAATTCATAAGAGAACTGGCACTTCGTTTAACAATAAGAAATAATTCGCAAGAACTAACAAGAGACACAGTGCATGAGTGAAGAAAAAATACCGTCAACCCATCGCGATTACATAAGCGCGCTTGCTACCGGACTAGAGGTGTTAGGGGCGTTTGATGGTCAAAACAAAGAGATGACCTTATCGCAAGTAGCTGAAAAAATGGGAATTGATAGGGCTAAAGCCCGTCGGTTTTTACTTACATTGCATTCTCTTGGCTATATCCGTCGCGAGGGGCGACTCTTCGCCTTGGCACCTAAAGTGCTGTCGTTAGGGCAAGCTTATACCAGCAGCAATGGTTATATAGCAGTGGTTGAGCATTATCTTAAATCGATTACCGCAGAATTAGGGGAGTCGGCGTCTCTTGGGAAGTTAGATGGACAGTCAGTGGTGTACGTGGCGCGTTCTCCGGCATCACATCGTCTTATGTCGATTAACATAACAACGGGCACTCGACTGCCTGCACCGTATACGTCAATGGGAAGAGTACTTGCAGCACATCTTGACGCTTCAGAATTAACAGCATGGGCGAATGAAGCACAGTTACACCCACACACTGAGAAGAGTATTACCACTGCACAGGCGTTAGAACAGGAACTGATTAGGGTTAAGCAACAAGGTTTTAGTATTGTTGATCAAGAGCTTGAAGCGGGGTTGCGCTCGGTTGCTGTACCTGTATTTAATGGCAAAGGTGAATTGCTGGGGGCGATGAACTTAAGTACCAATGCATTAAGGGTGAGCTTAGAGACCATCACCGAGCATTGTATTCCAGTACTTAAGCATGCTGCTGAACAAATAAAACAAGATCTGCGCTAACCCCTTTTAGGGGTAGCGACCTTCTATTCGGTTTTGCACCAACTCATCTAATATCAACATGGCCGCAGCCATAATGTCATCTTCGGGTTCCTCACGTTTACTGAGAAATACCGGGCTGTTTATGCCGTCGTCTTTAAGCCGAACAAACGCTACACCATCTCTATTCGTGCGCATCACTTGTTCAGGCACAAGGGTGAAGCCCATATCTGAGGCAACAAGACCCAGTGCAGTACCTATATCATTAACTTGTTGGGCAACTCTGACTCTCAACCCGCGACTGGCAAACAGATCCAAACAGATGTTAGCGAACGTTGGAGGCTTACCACCTGGGTAAGTAATTAATGGCAGTGTTGCGAGCTCTGCCATATCAACATCGTCATTAGCAAGTGGATGATGGATAGGTAGAGCTGCAAGGATAGGCTCGCTGAACAACAACTTCTGAGTCACATCGGCTTCTAGTGATGGCATCACAACCCGACCAAAACCCATATCAATTTTACCTGACTTGAGGGCTTCTATTTGTTCACCAGTTTTCATTTCGTGCAGTTCAACATCCACTTTGTGCTGCTGTCTTAAGCGCTTAACAAGCTGAGGAAGTTGCCCGTAAAAAATGGATGGAACAAAGCCAATTCTGAAAATTCGCTTTTTTCTTGCATCAATTCGCCGACTTTCTTCAACACATGAAGCTAACTTTTCAAGTATGAGTTGAGCCTGTTTCCAGAAGTATTCGCCAGCGGGGGTTAGGGTAATGCCACGGGCTTCTCGCTGAATGAGTTGAACGCCAACCTCTTCCTCTAACTGTTTGATTTGTCTTGTTAAAGGTGGCTGGGCCATGAATATCTTTTCGGCCGCTCTGGTCATGTTCTTTTCTTCCGCTACCGCACAAAAGTAGCGTAAATGCCTTAACTCCACCATACCTCCTAGGTATCGATACTAACTAAATCAATATTGGTTGTTAACAAAAAATATTTGTAGGTTACACGCAGACATTTACTGGCAACACAAAATTAACATTTACATGATATCACAAATTCAAACTTACATTGTCGATATTCCTACGATACGACCACACAAATTGTCCATGACATCTATGGCGGTTCAGTCGATGGTTATCGTAAGAATTACCGACGACAACGGCCTTGAAGGTATTGGCGAAGGTACAACAATTGGTGGTCTCGCGTACGGCGCTGAGAGCCCAGAAAGTATCAAAACCAACATTGATACTTATTTAGCACCTTATTTGATAGGACAGTCAGTTGCCAGCCCTAAAGCATTAATTAACAAGTTACACCTTGCTTTTAGAGGCAACCCTATTGCCAAGTCTGCGGTGCAAACGGCCCTGCTTGATTTACTTGGTAAACAACTTGGTGTGCCAGTTTCAACCTTACTCGGTGGTGCTTGCAATAATCATTTGTCTTGTCTTTGGGTATTGGCTTCAGGCAATACCGACAAAGACATTGAAGAAGCGAAAGGCCTAGTAGCCGAAAAGCGCCATAACATTTTCAAACTGAAAATTGGCTCTCGCTCGGTACGTGACGATGTAGCGCATGTGGCCAAGATCAAAGCAGCGTTAGGCGATGACGTAAGTATTCGCGTTGATGTTAATCAAGCGTGGAGCGAGTCTCAAGCTACTTATGGTATGGCTGCACTACAAGAAGCCGGTATTGATTTAGTAGAGCAACCGACCCCTGCAAAAGATTTTGCCAGCCTAGTGCGTCTTTCTAAAAAATTTAACATCGGCATTTTGGCTGATGAGTCTATTGCTGATAGCACAGATACCCTTTTGTTGGCTCAGCAAGGCTTCACCGGCTCAGTGGCCCTTAAGATAGGCAAAGCAGGTGGACTATTTGGTGCACTTGATGTGGCTGCTGTGTGCAACGCGGCAGGTATTGGGCTATATGGCGGCACGCTGCTTGAAGGCACTGTGGGTACCACAGCCGCGTTACACGCATGGTCGACCCTACCTGTTATTGAATTTGGCACAGAGATGTTTGGCCCACTGCTGCAGTGCGATGACATCGTTAAATCCCCTCTAAATTATCACAACTTTGGCGTTGAAGTTCCTACGACAGCCGGGCTAGGGCTCGAAATCGATGAGGACAAATTACGTCAATACACCCGCAAGGCGAAGTAAGGAGCAAATATGTTATTCAAAGTTGAAATGACTGTGATACCGCCAGCACATCTGAGCGAAGAAGAATTTAATGCAATTAAGTTGAAAGAAAAAAACTATGCCGAAGGACTGCAAGAAGAAGGCATTTGGGTACACCTTTGGCGAGTGGCTGGTCAATACGCCAATGTGAGCATATTTGAGGTGAAGGATAACCAGCATTTACACGACGTACTAATGGGCTTACCGCTGTACCCCTTTATGACGATGAGTGTGACGCCTTTGTGTCAGCACCCTTCATCAATCAAATAAAAAACTAACAGGCAAAAACTCGCTGCATTGCAGCGCGGAGACTAAGACTATGACTACTATCAATACTTTACAAACTGAACATGTTCAAACGTTACTTAAGCGTGCCGCTGGCCTCGACAACGACAAAGGCAATCCTCGCACTAAAGAAATTATGCACCGCTTGCTAACTGACGTGTTCAAGATGATTGAAGACCTCGACATTACACAAGAAGAGTTTTGGCAAGGCGTTAACTACCTAAATGAATTAGGTGCTAATGGCGAAGCCGTGCTGCTTGCTCCAGGTTTAGGTTTTGATCATTTTCTTGATGTTCGTGAAGACGCCAAAGACGCTGCCATTGGTGAGCTAGGCGGTACACCACGTACTATTGAAGGTCCGTTGTATGTTGAAGGCGCGCCGACAAGTGAAGGCGAAGCAAGAATGGATGATGGTCAGTCACCTGGCCAAGAAATGTGGCTACACGGTCAGGTTGTTGATGAAGAAGGCAACCCAATTGCAGGCGCAGTTGTTGATATCTGGCATGCAGACGTGAAAGGTGCTTACTCGCATTTTGACCCTTCTCAAACTCCGTTTAATTTACGTCGCCGCATCATTGCTGATGAGCAAGGCTGCTATCGCGCACGCAGTATTGTACCTAGCGGCTACGGTTGCCCTCCAGGTGGTTCAACGATGAAAGTGCTAGAAAGCCTTGGCCGTCATGGTAATCGCCCTGCGCACATTCACTACTTTGTAGCGAAAGACGGCTTTAAGCACCTTACTACGCAAATTAACCTAGCCGGTGATGAATATACCTATGACGATTTCGCTTTCGCAACGCGTGACGAATTGGTTGTTGAAGCAAAAAGTGTATCTGAGCCAGAGCAAATTAAAGCCATGGGCTTCAAAGACAACTACCTTGATGTGGAATTCAACATCACATTAATGGCAACGAAGAACGACGAGAAGCAAGACAAGCATGCTCGTGCCCGTGCAACTGTGGAGCAGGCGTAAGCCTGCTACCTTCGGGAGATAAATTATGTCAGCAACATTGAATCAACTAGAACAGAAGATCCGTGGTGCCGTTGAGGCCGACGAAGAGACGGGGCATTATCGCTGTGACCGTGGGATCTTTACCGACAAAGACTTGTTTGATTTAGAAATTAAACACATCTTTGAAGGCAACTGGGTATTTTTGGCACATGAAAGCCAAATTCCCGAAATCGGTGACTATTACACTACTACAATTGGTCGCCAGCCGGTTGTTATTACGCGTAACAAAGACGGCGACCTAAATGCCATTTTAAATACGTGCTCGCACCGCGGTGCAACATTATGTCGTCGTAAGCGCGGTAACAAAACGTCTTTTACTTGCCCCTTCCACGGTTGGACATTTAACAACTCGGGCAAACTTTTAAAAGCGCGTGATCAGAAAAAAGGTGGTTACCCTGAGTCGTTTAACACTGATGGCTCTCATGATCTTAAGCACATTGCACGTTTCGAATCGTATCGCGGCTTTTTGTTCGGTAGTTTGAATGCCGATGTATTACCGCTAGAGCAATATTTAGGTGAAACCACGAAGGTTATCGACAATATTGTGGATCAAGATCCAGAAGGTATCGAAGTTATTCGTGGTACTTCAACCTACACCTACGAAGGTAACTGGAAGCTAACTGCTGAAAACGGTGCTGATGGCTATCACGTTGGAACTGTTCACTGGAACTACTTATCAACGATGAGTCACCGCAATTACGAAGAAGGCGGTACAGAAGCGGTTGATGCGAAAAGCTGGTCGGGCGAGGGTGGTTTCTATTCATTTAAAAACGGTCACATGATGTTGTGGACGCGTTTAACAAACCCAGCTGCACGCCCTATTTATAGTCAACTAGAACGCCTTCAGCAGGAAGTGGGTGAAGCGCGAGCCGACACCATTGTAAATCAAACGCGTAACTTGTGTTTGTACCCTAACGTTTACGTGATGGACCAATTCTCAACGCAAATTCGCGTACTTCGCCCTATTTCTGTGAATAAGACGGAAGTGTCTATTTACTGCTTTGCACCTAAGAGCGAGTCTGCTGAAAATCGTCAAAAGCGCCTTCGTCAGTACGAAGATTTCTTTAACGTATCTGGTATGGGAACACCGGATGACCTAGAAGAATTCAGAGGTTGTCAGCAAGGCTACGAAGCGCGTGATATGCGTTGGAACGATATGAGCCGAGGTGCAGCGCACTGGATGGAAGGCCCAGACGATTATGCCAAAGGTGTAGGTATGGACACAGTTGCGTCAGGTATCAAACCAGAAGATGAAGGCCTATACGTTCATCACCACAAGCATTGGGTAGAAGAAATGCTAAATGCGATTGAGCTAGAAAGAGCCAGTCATATTCCTGTTGTGCAAAAAGATTAAGAGGTGGCAGTGATGACTTATCAGGAAATTCAGGCGTTTGTATTTCGCGAAGCGCGTTTACTTGACGACCGTCAATGGGATGAGTGGCTAACGTGCTATCACCCTAAATGTGAATACTGGATGCCAGCATGGGATGACGATGATCAGTTAACTAACGATCCTCAAAAAGAAATCTCGCTCATTTATTACCCTAATCGCAATGGCTTGGAAGACAGGGTTTACCGCATCAAGACTGAGCGTTCAGGGGCGAGTATGCCAGAGCCGAGAACCACGCATCAGTGCAGTAATTTAGAAGTACTGAGCCAAGACGAGACAACAGCGGAAATCCGCTATAACTTCAACACGCTTAGCCATCGCTATCGCGAGACATCACACTTCTTCGGAACCGTGTTTTGTTCATTGGACATCAGTGGTGAAACACCAGTGATTACACGTAAGAAAGTGGTGTTGAACAACGATTATATCAACCAAGTTATTGATGTGTATCACCTGTAAAGACGGAGAATTATTATGTCTTTCAAAGTAGCTCTTAATTTCGAAGACGGCGTAACGCGCGTTATCGAATGTAATGATGGCGAGACCGTGCTCGACGCTGCCTATCGCCATCAAGTGAAACTGCCAATGGACTGCTCTGATGGTGTTTGTGGAACCTGCAAAGGTAGCTGCAAGCAAGGTACTTACGACTTAGGTGATGAATACATCGATGAAGCGTTAACCGACGATGAAGCTGCTGATGGGTTAATTCTTACCTGTCAGATGCTGCCTCAATCAGATGTGGTGGTTTCTATTCCAGCGGCCTCTTCGCTGTGTGCATCAGGCCCGCAAAGCATTACAAGCACTATTACCAGTGTAAATGCGTTGTCGGACACAACCATTGAATTAAATGTCGCTTTGTCTGAGCCACTTGATTTCTTGCCTGGTCAGTACATTAACTTGGGGCTGCCAAACTCTGATGAGACCCGTGCGTATTCATTTAGCTCTTGCCCGGGAAGCAAAGAAGCAAGCTTCCTTATTCGCAATGTGCCTAATGGCTTGATGAGTACTTACTTAAGCAAAAACGCCAATGCAGGCGACGTGCTTCCGGTAACCGGTCCACTCGGTAGTTTTTACTTGCGTGCAGTAGAGCGCCCAGTACTTATGCTAGCAGGCGGAACAGGGCTTGCACCTATTCTTTCTATGCTGGCGTCGCTTGTGCAGAACCCAACCAGTCAACCTGTGTATTTACTCTATGGTGTGACCAATGTGGATGACTTGGTGAAGCTTGAAGCCTTACAAGAATATGCCGATGCATTGGACAACTTTAGCTACGCTACAGTCGTCGTTAACCCAGATAGCGCACATGAGAAGTTGGGTTTTGTTACTGATCATATGGAAAGTGTTCCATTTGCACTTGCTGATGCAGATGCATATTTATGTGGACCTCCGCCGATGGTTGATGCCGTGCGTCAGTACTTTAAAGATGCGGGCACAAACCCATATTCGTTCCACTACGAAAAATTCAACCCCAGCCAGCCTAAAGAGGAAGCCGCATGAGTTTGCGCTTCGATGGGCAGGTCATTGTAGTTACTGGCGCAGCGCAAGGCATTGGCCTTCGCGTTGCACAACGAGCTGCTGCTGAGGGAGCTAAGTTGGTATTGGTTGACCGCTCAGAACATGTTCAACAGATTGCCCAGTCACTCAATGAAAACGGTGCAGATGTTATTGCTGTAGAGGCTGATTTAGAAACCTATGAAGGTGCGCTTAATGCTATGAATACGGCATCGGCGCATTTTGGGCGAATCGATAAGCTTATTAATAATGTGGGGGGGACCATTTGGGCCAAACCCTACGAACATTATCAAGCTGACGAAATTGAAAAAGAAGTTCGTCGCTCGTTGTTCCCCACTTTGTGGTGTTGTCGCGCTGTACTATCTGCCATGTTAGACAACGGAAAAGGCGCCATAGTGAACGTATCTTCGGTTGCTACTCGTGGTGTAAACCGCGCGCCTTATGCCGCGGCAAAAGGGGGCGTGAATGCACTGACAGTGTCACTTGCCTTTGAATACGCGCAGCACAATATTCGTGTGAATGCCACGGCACCAGGTGGAACCGATGCGCCTCAGCGCATTATTCCGCGCAACGAGTCTACACAAAGTGAGCAGGAAAAAATTTGGTATCAGCAAATTGTCGATCAGACCATTGATACCAGTTTTATGTCTCGTTACGGCACGCTAGATGAACAAGCATCTGCCATTTTGTATTTAGCTTCAGATGAAGCCAGCTATATTACAGGAACTATTTTGCCTGTTGCTGGTGGAGATTGTGGTTAAGTAACAAAAATAGAATACCGCGTTCCCAAGCTGTGCTATTCGCAGGTAATTTCTTGCGGGTAGCACGGCAACCAATGGAGTGACTTATGCAAAATCAGCCTACTTTCATTTCTTTTCCACCGTTAAAAGACTGGTCGTTGTCTGCCGCAGTAGCGGGGATCCTTGCTTCGACAATGGGCTATGCAGGTCCACTGGTTATCTTGTTTCAAGTTGCCGAATCGGCGAATTTGAGCAGTGAGGTACTGACTTCTTGGATTTGGGGGATGTCTATTGCTAGCGGTTTACTATGTGGTTGGTTTAGCTTGCGCTATCGCATGCCCTTGCTTTTTGCATGGAATGCACCGGGTTCTGCCTTGCTCGTCACCTTAGTGCCGGGTATGCCGTGGAGCGATGTGATAGGCGCGTACATTATGTCTGGTGGCATTTTGTTGTTATTAGGAGTAACAGGGGCATTTGAGCGGCTAGTGAATCGATTGCCTTTGGCCTTAGCTGCGGCACTGTTGGCAGGAATATTGGTTAACTTTTCTCTCGATCTCTTTTCTAAGATGACACAAGCGCCTTTACTGGGGCTGGTGATGTTCGCAGGCTATATCTTATTGCGTCACTTGCTGCCGCGTTACGCCATCATGCTTACCGTTGCTTTTGGGGTAGGGGTACTGGCCTTAAACTATGATTTGTCATTTCAACAAGTTGACTGGCAAATATCAACACCGCATTGGTACATGCCTAGTTTCTCACTCACTGCATTATTTAGTATTTCAATACCGCTCATGCTAGTTGCTGTGAGTGGCCAATTTATTACTGGTATCGCCATACTAAGGCAAGACAAGTATTCACCACCGTCAAATCAGATTGTTGCAGGTAGTGGGCTTATGAGTATTCTGTTTGCTCCAACGGCGTGTCATGGGGTGAATTTATCTGCAATAACCGCTGCCATTTGCACCGGCCCAGATGCCAACCCCGACCCTAAAAAACGCTATTTTGGCCCTGCTGTCGCCATGCTGTGGTACATTGTGTTTGGGCTATTTAGCGCCGCGCTAGTGAGTGTGATTCAAGCGTTTCCTGCTGCGTTTATTGCAATGGTGGCCGGTATTGCACTTTTGGGGGCGCTGGAAGGGTCACTTTCTACAGCATTAAGCCAACCTGCAGACCGAGAAGCGGCGTTGTGTACCTTTCTTATTACCGCATCGGATTTGTCGTTATTAGGGCTTTCCTCCGCGTTTTGGGGGCTAGTCATTGGCGGCACTATCATTGTTGTTCAGCGCTATCTTAAAAAGTAACACCAGCAACAAAAGCAACACCGCTCCCAAGCAATTTTGACCCGCCAAATGGCGTAATGCCGATCAGTTAAGAATATTTTCATGATCGGTTGACCGATCTTTTTAAGGCTTCAAAATCCGATATCAGTCTCTGGTATCGGATTTTTTAATGTCTTTACTTACAAACCTCGATGAAACATTCAGCCATGCAGAAGATTTAAATGCCATCGATAAACTGATGTCGTTTGTTGACCCTGAACTTCTTCAGCAAGCCTATGAGCTATCAGGTGTGGCGACTGTCAGACGTCGCCGTTTGCCTTTAGATTCGGTAGTGTTAACCATTGTCGGCATGAGTCTTTTTCGTAACGATCCTGTCTGGGACATCGCGAATAAACTCAATGTTTCGCTTCCGGGTAAAAACCGCTTTGTTGCTCCGAGTGCAGTGGTACAAGCCCGCCAAAGGTTGGGTGATGATGCTGTCGGTCACGTCTTCAAATTGATGGCACAGCGGGCATTCAC
>NZ_JANHZQ010000130.1:0-824 GCF_041414725.1 Alteromonas sp. DY56-G5
ATAAACAATTGGTTCTGTGTTGCCAGGGCAGTGATAGATTCTTCGGTATAAAGCGCCGCATCGGCAACAAAATATCGGCATTGTTGTGCGGCCTTTAAACACTGAATATGGTGACGGGTGACTTCTGCAAAAGCTTTCTGGTCATTCGTATTGCCACTTAAAGCCTGCATATAGACAGGGATACCGGCTTGATTTTCACAAATCAGCTCCAGTATCACCTGGTTTAATTCTGGCCGGTGGTCCCGGCTGTAACCTTTAACCAGCTCAATGCGTTTAGTCTCGCTATCTTGTTCATCAACAGCGTATTCACCATCGACATGAAAACTGGTGATATCCAGGTGCACAGCGTTACTGGCTAACCCCAGAGTGTCGACCACTCGCTCAGCCATGACTTGATATAGCGACGACACGTCTGCTTCATAGAGGGCATCAAGACACCGACCAAGTACATCATCATTCAGGTGCTTGGCCTTTACACCCGGACCAATCAGGCGTTCAGTGGGTTTGTCAGCGAAAAAATCTGCAAACATGTGTAGGGTGCGACTGTGAAAACCCAAACCATTGAGAAGCATGGCGACAAAGGCTTCTCCATGAGTCACCTTATGCTCATTGTTTTTTGGGATAACCGCGTCAATCATCTTAGCGATACCAAGCTCCCGACACATACCGGATACTAAACCAAGATGGTCCATGCGTTTGATAGTTAACCCTGATAGGGAGGAAGTAGAAATAGCCATTTTGCTGCACCCAAAGATGAGTAATAGATCAAAATGGGGGATCGGTGTCAAGAAAAATAAATCAGTTAATTAGGTGCGGAATGACGG
>NZ_JANHZQ010000131.1:0-782 GCF_041414725.1 Alteromonas sp. DY56-G5
ACAGGCAGTCCGCAAGGCGGGGTAATAAGCCCGCTCATAGCGAACATCTATCTGGATGCGTTCGATGAGGAAATGAAACAACGTGGGCACCGCATAGTGCGCTATGCTGATGACATCCTTATCCTGTGTAGCAGTCGTGCAGCGGCAGAAAATGCCAAAGCGCAAGCCACACACATCTTAGAAGAAAAGCTAAAGCTAAGCGTAAACACGGAGAAAACACACATCACCCACAGTGATGTTGGTGTGAAGTTCCTCGGCGTTGAAATCGGGACGAAACATACCCGCATCCAGCCCAAGAAACTCACCGCGTTTAAGGCGAAGCTCAAGCAGATGACGAAACGCAATGGCGGAATGCCACTGCAATCAGTTATCAATGCACTAAACCCACTGCTAAGAGGGTTCAGTTATTACTTCAAGATAGCCAATGCGAGCAGGGTATTTAAGCAACTCGCGAGCTGGCTAAGACGGCGCTTGCGCAGCATCCAACTTAAGTTATGGAAGAAGGCGAGCCGCCTTCATCGCTGGCTACGACAGCATGGTTATAAAGGCAAGTTCGCTCACATCAACATGACGAGCTGGAGCAGTGCACGCAGTCCTTTAGCAAGCTACGCGATGCCAAACAGTTGGTTCGATGAACTTGGGCTAATGAACTTGGAGAATGTTGCAACGGGATATGTGTTTAGCAATTACGCTAAATAACTATGTACATGAGCCGTATACGAGGCCCGTATGTACGGTTCTGTGAGAGGGATGAGGCGGTGACGCCTCACCCTACTCGATGT
>NZ_JANHZQ010000132.1:0-771 GCF_041414725.1 Alteromonas sp. DY56-G5
TGCCAAGGCATCCACCGTATACGCTTCGTCACTTAACCATACAACCCCAAACAGCCTTTTGACTTCTGTCTAAGTTACGTTGCATGCATGACAAGCTAATCGGAAGAATTGCCTTGCTATCAAATCATCGATTGATAACAAGCAATTCAGTCAAGTAGAGTAAAAAGTCATCTTTCGATTTCTCAGTTACTCAATTTTGATTGATTACTATTAATATCAGCTTTCCAAATTGTTAAAGAACTATCGTGCAAAATCATGACGCTTTTTGTCATGACTTTTGCGCAAGGAGGACCTACATTACTCTTTAAAGTATCGTAAATGCTCCCTTAGAGTAAAAAACCCTAATCAATCTTTACTGAAACAGTAAATATTCATTAGGATTTCGGGTCCAACGTGACACGTTTCTACCTTTGTTACCTTCCTTTCACAAAGCAAGGAAATGGTAGGCTTGGGCAGACTTGAACTGCCGACCTCACCCTTATCAGGGGTGCGCTCTAACCAGCTGAGCTACAAGCCTTCAGTTTCTAAGTTTGTTAGCAACAAACCCAGTTTCAAGTAGATGGTGGAGCTAAGCAGGATCGAACTGCTGACCTCCTGAATGCAAATCAGGCGCTCTCCCAGCTGAGCTATAGCCCCATAAACTTGTGTCGTTCTTCATTTTAAACAAGACTATCTGTGTAGGCACTGCATCAAGGCGTCTTTCGACGTAATGGTAAGGAGGTGATCCAACCCCAGGTTCCCCTAGGGTTACCTTGTTACGACTTCACCCCA
>NZ_JANHZQ010000133.1:0-701 GCF_041414725.1 Alteromonas sp. DY56-G5
TGTGGCTGGGGGTGAAAGGCCAATCAAACCGGGAGATAGCTGGTTCTCCCCGAAATCTATTTAGGTAGAGCCTCGGACGAATTCCATTGGGGGTAGAGCACTGTTAAGGCTAGGGGGTCATCCCGACTTACCAACCCTTTGCAAACTCCGAATACCAATGAGAACTATCCGGGAGACACACGGCGGGTGCTAACGTCCGTCGTGGAGAGGGAAACAACCCAGACCGCCAGCTAAGGTCCCAAAATATTGCTAAGTGGGAAACGATGTGGGAAGGCATAGACAGCTAGGAGGTTGGCTTAGAAGCAGCCACCCTTTAAAGAAAGCGTAATAGCTCACTAGTCGAGTCGGCCTGCGCGGAAGATGTAACGGGGCTAAGCAATATACCGAAGCTGCGGCAGCATGTTTACATGCTGGGTAGGGGAGCGTTGTGTAAGTGGATGAAGGTGAGTTGTAAAGCTTGCTGGACATATCACAAGTGCGAATGCTGACATGAGTAACGATAATGGGAGTGAAAAACTCCCACGCCGGAAGACCAAGGTTTCCTGTCCCATGCTAATCAGGGCAGGGTAAGTCGGCCCCTAAGGCGAGGCAGAAATGCGTAGTCGATGGGAAACGGGTTAATATTCCCGTACTTATATAATCAGTGATGGAGGGACGGAGAAGGCTAGGCAAGCTTGGCGTTGGTTGTCCAAGTGAAAGTG
>NZ_JANHZQ010000134.1:0-684 GCF_041414725.1 Alteromonas sp. DY56-G5
GCTAGTGGCGCCAGTAACCCCTTAGAGCGGTATGACACGAACAACAACGGCAAGATTACCTGTGCTGAAGCTCGAAGCCATGGCATTACCCCTGTCAAAAGAAGCCACCCAGCTTATGAGTTTATGTTTGACAGGGATGGTGACGGCATTGTTTGTGAGTAAAATGCCTCCTCCATGTGTAAAGCAAATTCTTAAGTTAGTTAACTCGAAAACAAAATTTTGAAAGGGCTAGAAAGGAGTCAGCTGGTGGATAAATCACTTGCTAACGGATTAGTGAACCGGATCATGCGCAAACTGCATCATCAGTTTAGTGAGCCGGATTTTGTGGTTCATGGTAGCCATCGCAAACAATGCAAGGCAGTACTTGCTAGGTGTAAGGAACGTTCATCAGCCACGCTGATTTCACAGCGCTTTAAAGATACAAAGAATTGGGAAGTCATATGGGGCGAATGGGTTTTGTTTTCTAGTCAGGCATCACTTAATGCGCCTCGCATGCCAATTGAGAGTTACGACAAAATTGCCTTTGATTTAACGTTTACTAATCCTAAGACGTCGATGGGCGCTGGCGTCTTCTTTGTAGAGCTTTCAAAACATTCGCTTGTAAGGTTCATTATGCGGTGCGGTCACGAGGTGAAAACGCCATCGGACCTTTGGAAATTTCTGCAGAGAATTACTCGCCAATTA
>NZ_JANHZQ010000135.1:0-674 GCF_041414725.1 Alteromonas sp. DY56-G5
CCCAGTTCGATTTCCCAGCGTTGAACATACACATTGACAACTTCTTCGTAGGGAAACTGCATTGCATCGACCATTGAACTGAGCACGCGGTAAGACTTTCCATCTACTTTGTAGCGGGTCAGTCTCGCTTCAATGGTTTCGGGTAAACCATCAAATTTCTTCCTGGCTTGAGGAGAGGTTTTAAGCGTGATAACAGCATCATCCTCGCTGAGTTGATGTCTCACAGTATACTGTAAATCTTTACGGGCGGGGAGCATCCAGTGCGTATTAACGCCTTTAGTCATCCACAAGTACAGTAGCCCCAGCGAATAATACCCTCTGTCAAAAAGGGTCAGAGAGTTATCGGGAACCGAAGGAACAAGCCGCTGTGCAAGAGACATCTCTCCCACATCCCGGCTGTCAAATTCACTGGCCAACAGAAGGTGGCTGGACGTTTCCATCAGACTACACATGCGTACCTGTGGGTACGGATTATCACCCTTAGCATTCCGGTCACAACCAAATGCATCAAGGTTCTCAGCAGTATCCTGAGCACGGAACATTACGCCGTCAACCGCCAGTACATTTAAACCACACCACTGTTCAAAGGCATATTCAGTGAATGCCCGCTGTGCCATCAATTTGAAGACGTGACCGACAGCATCATCACCCAACCTTTGGCGGGCTTGTACCAC
>NZ_JANHZQ010000136.1:0-674 GCF_041414725.1 Alteromonas sp. DY56-G5
GGGGTTCTAGGGATTTTCCCCTCTAAAGTAACATAGAATGCTACAGGCTTTGTATTATATAGCCTCCAGCTGTGGGTTACTTTCGTTTCCAAGCTTAATCATCCACGATTGGCTTCGTAATTTCACTAATATCAGGCAATTTTCCGGTATTGGTGAAGTTATACGTCCCGCTTAAGTTGATACTTTGCCATGCAACGGGCGAAACAGCACGAGTGATAGCCGCTTTTTCTTCATCACCTGTCGCTTCAAAGTGTCCCAGAAGATGACTCAGTATCGCGGAGTTGAAGTAGATGAGCGCATTGGCAAGCAATCTTGCGCATTCATTCCAGATAGCGATTTCAGACTCGTTTTTGCCACGGAACTGATCACCATTCACCGACGCAATGGCTCGTCTAAGGAAGTGCCATGCTTCTCCCCGGTTCAGGGCACGTTGCACATACTGCCGCAAACTGGCATCGTCGATGTAGTCAAGTAAATATTGCGCTTTAACCAGTCGATTATACTCCGTCAGAGCCTGTAATATTGGGTGTCCAGAAGGGTAACCAGACAGCTTTCTCACCAGCATTGCTTGTGTCGTCCGCTTTGTCTGAAGTGACAGAACAATACGCCTGATATCTTGCCATCCCGTTGTAATAACATTCGTTCTGATAGGCTTCTTTAGCGCCAGTATGGTG
>NZ_JANHZQ010000137.1:0-591 GCF_041414725.1 Alteromonas sp. DY56-G5
AAAGCCAAAAAGATAAGGTAATGGTCGGTAACTTTTTCACGTAACCAATATAATGATTTCCGTAAATGCCAGTAGCTATGCGCTAACACACAACTCGGTTGTCGCTTCAACGCCCTAGTATTCATAGTCTTGCGTAGTATCCCTGAGTTATGCGCCATAATGGTTCACTTTATGCTCATCTAAATTCAATGCTTTTAACAAATTAGTTAATAATTGAGTGAAGGAGAACACGATGAAGAAACGTTTATTATCTACCTTAGCAGGCTCACTGACATTAATGTTAAGTGCGAGCAGTTTCGCAGGCCATCATGATAGCGATGGAAAAGAAGTGATAATGAATAACCTGGAAACAGGGATGAGCATGGGCTCAGTATTGGTGAGCAGTTATGATGATGACGGTGTAGTATTTACGCCAAAACTTTCAGGATTAACGCCAGGCGCCCATGGCTTTCATGTTCATCAAAATGGTGATTGTTCACCAGCAATGAAAGATGGAAAAAAAGTGTTGGGCGGTGCAGCGGGCGGCCATTTCGATCCAGAAGGTACCGGTAAACACCGTGCTCCTTGGTCTGAGAAGGGTCACGAGGGCGA
>NZ_JANHZQ010000138.1:0-579 GCF_041414725.1 Alteromonas sp. DY56-G5
ACGATACAGTCGAGGTAAACAATCGGGTAAATGGCATCTAACGGGCGCGACTGCCATTCCACAACTTGCTCGATAACCGCATTAGTAACGCGAGAAACCAATGTTGGTGATATCTCTGCACCGTACCATTCATCAAACGCATTGACGATTTCACGGGTACTCATGCCTTGTGCATAAAGCCAGAGAATTTTATCGTCCATGGAGGTGAAACGGGATTGATGCTTTTTAACGAGCTTAGGCTCGAAGGAGCCTTCACGGTCACGAGGAGTGTTGAGTTCAAACTCGCCATCTTCGGTTTTTACGCGTTTACTGCTCTTACCGTTGCGACTGTTTGATGACGTAGACTTTTGATTTCTTTCGTAGCCAAGATGCTCATCCATTTCTGCGTTCAATGCCGCTTCAACGGTGATTTTCTTCAACATCTGACTAAATTCGTTTAAGTCTTCAGGTGTTTTAATGCCTTTGGCCGCTTCCTTTGCGAAAGCTTCAAGCTCTTTCTTATTCATGTTCATCTGCCTATCCTTAACTCTCTATAGAGTAAATTGAGATAGGCAGTTACACAAAATTAGTTACAGTCTC
>NZ_JANHZQ010000139.1:0-545 GCF_041414725.1 Alteromonas sp. DY56-G5
TTCATTTCCTCATCGAACGCATCCAGATAGATGTTCGCTATGAGCGGGCTTATTACCCCGCCTTGCGGACTGCCTGTCTCTGTCTGCTGCCAATGCCCATCAACCATTACCCCACTTTGTAAGAACTGAGCAATGAGACTCAGCACGCTACCATCACGCACCCGTCTTTTAATGCTCTTAATGATAAGCGTATGGTCCAGCTTATCGAAGCACTTCGACAGGTCCATGTCCACTACATGCTGACGCCTATATCGACGGATAAACATGGTGGCTTTGTTGATGGCATCGTGACAGCTCCGCTTCGGTCTATAACCAAAGCTGGATGGATGGAACTGTTCTTCGAAGATGGGGGTTAGGAGGTCTTTCAAGCATTGTTGAACGACTCTATCCCTGACTGTTGGGATACCCAACAGACGCTCACCACCACCGTCTTTCGGGATAATGACCCGCCTTACCGGTTGCGGTTGATAGCGTTTGGTTTTGAGTTCAAGAAGAAGCTGCGATAGTTCATTATCCAGATTTGAGGCAAACGCGCTCAGGCTCTG